>JBBIPU010000032.1:0-30597 GCA_037442685.1 Draconibacterium sp.
CCAAAACCTTATTCATCTTTTCTGGAATCCCAAAAAATTTACCCATACAAATCGTTATAGAACCATAAAAAAAACCTTATCCAATTATCCCATTCACCTGAATTTCAAAGTAGAGAAATGATTGTATGTTTATGCTGAAGGATCACTTGTCAGTATTCCGGATATTTTTGTCTGTTTTTATAAACAAGTTGAAATAAATCGTGTTAAATGATTAAACAAACGGTAAAAACGGAATGTCATTCCAGTTCTGTACGTCTAACAGAAAATGTCTGTTGTTGCCAGGTTTGCGGTGTACGATGCCGGAATAACTTATTGGATAACAAGAGTTAAGAATAAACAGGAGAAAAATTATGGGAACAGCTAAAATTCAGGGAACGATATGGGGATCGCGTGCATGGGATTGGGCAGATGTACAGGAAAAAGTGGCCATACCGCTTTATGAAGAAGTAATACGTACTACAGCGATACGTCGGGGGAGTTCTGTACTTGACATCGGATGCGGGTCAGGTATTTTTTGCGAAATGGCTGCCGGGCTTGGGGCAAAAGTCAGCGGCATTGACGCAGCAGAGCCCCTGATCTCCATTGCCGGCAGGCGCGTGCCTGAAGGTAATTTCCAGGTGGGGGAGATGGAAATCCTGCCTTTCCCCGATCGGACTTTTGATGTCGTTACCGGTTTTAATTCTTTTCAGTTTGCTGAAAATCAGGCGGCTGCATTACGTGAAGCGAGCCGTGTATCACGAACCGGAACCATATTGATTGGTGTTTTTGGCAAACCTGAAGAAAGTGATTCGACTGCTTATATTGTGGCAATTGGATCTTTATTGCGACCGCCGCCGCCCGGTGCTCCCGGTCCGTTTGCACTTTCGGCCGATGGTGAGCTGGAAGCACTTGCAATTAAAGCAGGCATGACTCCGGGAAAAGTTGAGACCGTTGCTTGTCCGTGGAACTATCCCGATGAAAAGACAGCATTGCGCGGTTTGATGTCGTCAGGGCCTGCAATTCGGGCAATTCAGTTGAGGGGTGAAGATGTGGTTCGCAAAACAATACTTAAAACCATCGCTCCCTTTAAAACAGATTCGGAAGGTTATTCTCTTACCAACAGTTTCTGCTATATGATTGCAACTGTTTAATAATGTGGTAAAATTTTGAACAAAAAATTCCTGACAAAAAAACACTTCAAAATCTTCTGAACAAAAGCCCGGATTAAAAAATTTCCTGCGTCGCTGAAGATGCATCCCGGTTTAATTTCTTCGAAATTTAACACACATTTCATTTTCATATTTTACCAGACTTACACAATATCAAAAGTTTACACAAATGTCAGTCCCGTTTTTTTCGTGAATAATCAATTCTTTATTTATAAATTCTTTACGCTCCTGACATTAATCTTTATAAAACACTTATAAGTTCCGTTGCAAATTTGTACCGGATTAAAATGATTAGTTATGAATGCAATGGTTTTATTAATAACCGACGTGGGTAACAACACAACAGGTTATATTATCGGAGCGAAAATCGCCTTGTTTAATTTGGGATACCTTCTTTATTCGCTAGTTAAACCTGAAAAATTTTAATTTATGACTTTACCGGATATTATTCAGGTACTTTTGTTCTTTTCCTTATTAATCGGGTTAAGTCCTGTGTTAGGGAATTTCATGTACAAAGTGTTTACAGGTAAAAAACATTTTTTGCAGCCTGTTTTCGGTTGGCCCGAAAAACTGACTTACCGGTTCATTGGCGTAAATCCTGAAGAAGAAACCAATTGGAAAACCTATCTCTTTGGTGTGTTGTTATTTAATTTAACCGGATTTGTTTTTTTGTTTTTTATACAACTGATTCAGGCATATTTACCTTTAAATCCTGCACATCTCGACAACGTTTCATGGCATTCAGCTTTTAATACAGCAGTAAGTTTTGTAACAAATACAAACTGGCAGGGATATGCCGGGGAGACTACCCTGAGTTATTTTGTTCAGATGATTGGATTAACAGTTCAAAATTTCGTCAGTGCAGCCACCGGAATTGCTGTCTTATTAGCCTTAATCAGGGGCATTTCCCGCAAAACCACTGATAAACTCGGAAATTTCTGGACAGATTTAACCCGCTCAACATTATATATTCTGTTGCCTTTATCAATTTTACTTGCTGTTTTTTTAGCCGGACAAGGTGTAGTTCAGAATTTTAAAGAATACGAAACTGTTCAGACTTTTGAAAGTGCAAAACAGGTAATTCCGATGGGACCTGCAGCATCTCAGATCGCTATTAAACAGATTGGTACAAACGGAGGTGGTTTTTTCAATTCTAACAGTTCTCATCCCTTCGAAAATCCAACTCCGGTTTCAAATTTTCTTGAGATGCTTTTCATATTGCTTATTCCGGCATCGCTGACCTATACTTACGGAAAAATGGTTGGTTCTGTCCGTCACGGCTGGACTGTATTTTCTGCCATGCTTTTTTTGCTGGTAATCGGATTAAGCATTTCGTTGTATGCTGAATATTCGTCAAACCCTGTTTTCGGACATTTATCACTTATGGAAGGAAAGGAAACCCGCTTCGGGATAACCAACAGTGTACTATGGTCAACTTCTACAAGTGCTGCTTCAAACGGTTCAGTCAACGCAATGCACGACAGTTTATCCCCGTTAGCCGGAATGGCTGCCATGATCAATATCATGCTTGGCGAAGTTATTTTTGGTGGTGTCGGAGCCGGATTGTATGGAATGATAATTTTCATAATCCTCACTGTTTTTATTGCCGGGCTCATGGTTGGCCGAACCCCCGAGTATTCAGGTAAAAAAATTGAGGCATTTGAAGTTCAGATGGCCATAATTTCTATTCTTGCCCCCGGATTGGTGATACTTCTCTTTTCGGCCTGGGCATCGGTAAGCAGTTATGGTCTGTCAAGTATGAATAATCAGGGTCCTCACGGTTTTTCAGAAATACTTTATGCATACAGTTCAGCGGCGGGAAATAACGGAAGTGCATTTGCAGGATTAAATTCCAACACTGTCTTTTACAACCTTACATTGGGGATAGGAATGTTAATTGGTCGTTTCGGAGTAATAATCCCTGTTTTGGCCATTGCAGGCAGTATGGCTGCAAAGAAAACAACTCCGCCGTCGGCAGGAACTTTTCGTACTGATAACTGGTTATTTGCGGGCCTGTTAATAGCAGTAATCCTAATTGTGGGAGGGTTAACATTTTTTCCCGCAATATCGCTTGGCCCCGTAATTGAACATCTGTTACTGAATAGTGGAATATCCTTTTAAATTCTGACTGTTATGAGAACAAAACAAAATACAAGCCTGTTCAATAAAACTATTTTATTGAAGGCAACTAAAGACAGCTTTACCAAACTGAATCCGGCATTTTTGATAAAAAATCCTGTCATTTTTATTGTGGCATTAGGTTCTATACTTACAACCATAATTGTTTTTGCTAACATTTTTCAAGGTACTTTTTCATCATTTAACCTTCAGATTTCAATCTGGCTGTGGTTCACAGTTTTATTTGCAAATTTTTCCGAAGCAATTGCCGAAGGACGGGGCAAAGCTCAGGCAGATACCCTGAGAAAAAACCGGACACTAACAAAAGCCCGGAAACTGGATGGAAAACTGGAAACCTTAATATTTGCCACTGAACTTAAAAAAGGTGATATCGTTATTTGTGAAGCCGGCGATATTATACCATCGGATGGTGAAGTAACCGAAGGTGTTGCAAGTGTTGACGAATCAGCAATTACCGGCGAATCTGCTCCGGTTATCAGGGAAAGCGGTGGCGACCGTTCGGCTGTGACCGGGGGAACAAAAGTGATCAGCGACCGTATTTTAATCCGGATTACAACCGAACCAGGTAATACATTTATCGACCGTATGATTGCGTTGGTTGAAGGAGCCAAAAGACAGAAAACCCCGAACGAAATAGCACTTTCTATTTTATTATCGGGTTTATCAATTGTTTTTTTATTGGCAGTCGTCACCTTGCCCGCATTTTTCAGATATGGACTTGCAGCTTCGGGCTTGCCGTTATCTCAAAACTTAACCATTCCGGTATTAATTGCTTTACTGGTATGTTTAATCCCCACCACGATTGGAGGATTATTGAGTGCAATCGGTATCAGTGGCATGGACAGGCTTTTACAGCGAAATGTAATAGCAACAAGTGGCAGGGCTATTGAGGCAGCCGGAGATGTTGATGTACTTTTACTCGACAAAACCGGAACTATTACTTTAGGCAACCGGATGGCCACCGATTTTATTCCGGCCGATGGAATACGCATTGAAGAACTTGCCGATGCAGCACAACTTTCGTCCTTGTCAGATGAAACACCTGAAGGGCGTTCAATAGTGGTGCTGGCGAAGGAAAAATTCAACATCCGGGGGAGGGATGTAAATTCATTGCATGCTACATTTATCCCATTTACAGCACAATCAAGGATGAGCGGGGTCGATTTACATTCGCGAAACGGGGAGTTAATCCAGGTTCGCAAAGGTTCATCAGAAGCTATCCGTACCTTCATTCATATTAATAATGGTTTTTATCCGCAAAAAATCCAGGATATTGTGTCGGAATTGGCCAGGCAAGGTGCTACACCACTTGTTGTTGCACAAAATAACAAGGTACTTGGTGTTATTCATCTTAAGGATATTGTAAAAGGAGGCATCAGGCAACGGTTCTCCGAATTACGGAAAATGGGGATTAAAACAGTTATGATTACCGGCGATAATTCGTTAACAGCTGCTGCAATTGCTGCCGAGGCCGGAGTCGATGATTTTATGGCTGAAGCCAAGCCCGAAGATAAATTGCGGCGGATTCGTGACGAGCAGGCAAACGGACATTTGGTGGGAATGATTGGCGATGGTACAAACGATGCACCGGCACTTGCACAGGCAGATATTGGCATTGCAATGAATTCGGGCACGCAGGCAGCCCGCGAAGCCGGGAACATGATCGACCTTGACAGTAATCCAACAAAGCTGATCGAAGTTGTTGAAGTTGGAAAGCAACTACTCATGACCCGTGGTTCACTTACCACCTTCAGCATAGCCAATGATGTTGCCAAATACTTTGCCATAATTCCGGCAATTGCAATTTCATTGTATTCAGGCAGTTCAGGAATCGGACCTCTTTCAGCATTAAATGTAATGAATCTCGGTTCACCTCAAAGTGCAATCCTCAGTGCAGTAATATTTAATGCAATTATCATTATTCTTTTAATTCCTTTAGCACTGAGAGGTGTTCGTTACCGGCCTGTTTCGGCCAACACAGCTTTAACCCGAAACCTTTTGATTTTTGGATTAGGCGGACTTATTGCCCCGTTTGCAGGGATTAAAATAATTGACCTTTTAATTAATTTATAGTATGGAACATCTTTTAATTAATCTAAAAGAGAATCTTGTTCAAAGAAAGCTGAACGAGATCAATAAAGTAATGGCCTTAAAAGAAGTTGACAGGGATTTAATACTAATTTCTTCGGGTAAGATTTTTGAACTGGAGTTTTTAATAAAAAGTCTGAACGAAATGATACAATACAATAATTCGACTAAAAGCATAAAAGAATGAAAACACTCATTATATCTATAAAAATACTCCTGTTTTTCACCGTTTTAACAGGTTTAATATATCCTCTCTTCATTACAGGTATCGCACAACTTTTATTTCCTTCAAAAGCAAACGGAAGTTTAATAATGATGGACAACAAAATTATTGGCAGTGAACTTATCGGGCAACATTTTGACAGTGCAATATATTTTATATCACGCCCATCTGCAATTGCATACAACCCTTTGCCTTCAGGCGGTTCAAATTATGGGTTGACCAATTTGAAATTAAAACAACAGGTTGATGAACGGAAAAATCAGTTTCTGAAATTTAATCAATTGGACAGTTTAACAGAAATTCCGGCAGAAATGCTTTTTGCCTCTGCAAGCGGTCTTGACCCTCATATTTCAAAACAAGCTGCAATGTTACAGGTCAAACGGATTGCAAAGGCCCGGAACTTTAATGATTCTCAGAAACAGAAGCTGACAGAGTGCATAAACCGATGTACCGAATCTCCTCAGTTACTGGTTCTGGGAGAAGAAAGAGTTAACGTTTTATTACTAAATTTAGAAGTCGATAAAATAAAATGAGCAATTTTGATGATAATCGCCCGAATCCCGATGAACTCCTGGCTTCTCTTTTAAAAGAAGAAGAAAAAAGTAAACGGGGTAAATTGAAAATATTTTTCGGAATGTGCGCAGGTGTTGGTAAAACATACACCATGTTACAAACTGCACAGGCTGAAAAATTGAAAGGCAGCGATATTATTATTGGCTACATTGAAACCCATAACAGAAAAGAAACTTCGGAACTTGTAGAGGGGTTCGAACTGATTCCCCGCAAAATTTACGATTATAAATCTACGTCGGTGCAGGAAATGGACCTGGATGCAATCATCACACGCAAACCTCAGATTGTATTGGTCGACGAGTTAGCCCATACCAACTCACCGGGGAGCAGGCATGCAAAAAGATATCAGGATGTTTTGGAACTTCTCGAGAACGGAATCAATGTATATACAACTTTGAATGTACAGCATCTCGAAAGCCGTTCGGAAACAGTAGCCCAAATTACCGGGATTATTGTCCGTGAGACCCTGCCTGATGATATTTTTGAAAATGCAGATGAAATAGAACTGATTGACCTTACTCCCGAAGAATTACTACAACGTCTTTCCGAAGGTAAGGTTTATACACCTGAACGGTCAAGGGAAGCGGTGGAAAACTTTTTCAGGAGGGGGAACATTACAGCACTTCGCGAAATGGCTTTACGCATTGTGGCCGACAGGGTTGACAAGCAATTACACGACTATATGCAATACAAACGAATTCGCGGGCCCTGGAAATCGGGGTTGCATTTGCTTGTTGCTATCAACTATCATCAGCAGTCTAACCGTTTGCTCCGATGGGCTAAAAATCTGTCTTATTCGATGGGAGCTCAAATTCAGGCCATTTATGTTGAAACATCGCACAGAATGACTGAAAGAGAAAGGGAACAGCTCGATAAGAATATTAATCTTGCCAAACAATTAGGAATAAAAGTCCGCATAAACACAAACAATGATGTTGTGAGTGCCATTGTTGACTATGCACACAAGGAAAATATCACTCATATAATTATCGGGAAACCCCGCGTCAGGAATATATTTTCAAAGTTTAAACCGGGAAACTTTGTTAACCGGCTTATCCGGTCCAGCGGTAATATTGATGTTTATATTCTTGGATCCGACACTCAGACTAAGGATTATGTTAAAAGAAAAGTATCCTTTTTGTCGTTTACCTCGGGGTTTAAACAATATCTTATTGTCAGTATTTTGGTAATTCTTACCTCGTTGATATGTTATTCAATGAAAGATATGATCGGCTATCAGGCTGTCTCTTTTGCTTTGCTGTTTCTTGTGTCGGTTTTGGCAATTTTTTATGGAACAGGCCCGATATTACTTGCTGCTGTACTGAGCGCATTTATCTGGGATTTTTTCTTCATTTCGCCACAATTTACCCTGCACATCGACAATCCCATTGATATGCTGATGCTTATTATGTTTTTTATCATTGCTCTTTTAAACGGCATATTAACTTCAAAGGTAAGGAGGCAGGAATACAAAATAAGGATTCGGGAAGAAAGGACAAATGCCTTGTACCAGTTAACCAAAGACCTTACTGTTATTTCAGGGTTTGATGAAGTAACTAAAATTGCCTCTGATTATATTCAAAAGTATTTTAAAGTCGAAAGTTTTATTTTTATTAAAAACGAAACAGGCACACTCGAAATTCAATCAAAAAACACTTCGGATAATATTTTTTCCGAAAATGACATGAGTATTGCCAACTGGGTATATAAAAACTCGGTGAAAGCGGGTAAAAATACAGACACACTGCCTTCGAGCGAATATACTTTTTTCCCGTTACTTGGAAACAACAGCACAACTGGTGTAATAGCAATCAGGCAATCCAGGGTGTTTACTCATGGCGAAGAACAGTTCTGGGAGGCATGCTTATCGAATATTACAGGTAAATATGAACGCGAAATGTTAAGGGAAGCGGCAAAAAAAACATATATTATCAGTGAATCGGAAAAATTATACAAAACCCTTTTTAATTCTTTATCCCACGAACTACGAATCCCGGTTGCGACAATATTGGGTGCTTCCGATTCTTTAATTGCTCAGGAATATTCAAAAGAAATACAAAAGAAACTGCACTATGAAATAAATACAGCATCCATCAGGCTCAACAGGCTTATAGAAAACCTCTTAAACATGTCGAGGCTCGAATCGGGTCTTATTACTCCCCATCCAGACTGGTGCGATATTCATGATCTTTCAAATAGTGTTACAGGTATTTTGCAAAACGAATTAAAGCCATTTAATCTGTCAGTTATCATTCCATCTAATATGCCACTGGTAAACATTGATTTTGGCCTAATGGAGCAGGTGCTGCTTAACCTTGTTTTGAATGCCACACAACATTCTCCTGAAGGTAGCCAGATCAGGTTAAAATTTTTTACCGACAATGGTGTCCTAACAATTCAGATAATGGACCGGGGTCCCGGATTTACCCCAACCGATATTCAGTCGGTATTTAACAAATTTTACCGTGGCAAGGATGCAAAAGCAGGAGGAACAGGATTAGGTTTATCAATTGTAAAAGGTTTCGTCGAAGCACATAAAGGAACTATAAGTGTCGAAAACCGCAAAAATGGAGGAGCATTGTTTACAGTCAAAATTCCTGTGAAAAGCCCGGATATCAATAGTTTAAATCAACCACATGAAACCTGACCGTCTAAAATTCCTTTTTTTTCAGATAAATTTCTGATCCATCGTTTTCTGAAATTGATGATGGATTTAAAATCAGAAATTCGTGAATTAAATCGAAAACTGAGAACCAGGGATCGCTGAAAAATTTTTCATGCGGAGGGGCTAAATTTGAATAACCTCCGTGGAGTTTAAAAACCGGGAATTGAAAGGCAAACTGATTACCAGCCTTTTAAAATAAAACAGAGAACAAGCATCAAAACGTATTTCGTTAATAATTCCATATTTTTATTTTACCCGAAAGTTGTCTTTCACATATTACCGAAATGCCTTAAATTTGATCACATTGAAAATAATGTGAAACTATTGAAACCGTAATCATGAATAACAATAAAATGCTGATTGCTTTTGCAATCTTAATCGGGCTTGCTTTAAACGGAATCTTTATCGGCCGCGCGTTGCAGCGTTTTAAAAAAGAAGACAGGTCGATCTCGGTAAAAGGATTCTCGGAGCGTGAGGTCAAAGCAAATCTTGCTGTCTGGACAATTAAAACCCGCGTTACCACCAACGATATTGCCGAAGGCAGCCGAAAGGTTGAAAACGACAAACAAAAAATTGTTGAATTCCTGTTGCAGAAGGGCATTAAAGAAATTGAGATTTTCCAGCAGGATTTAAAAGTTGTGGATAAAATGGCCCGTGAATATGGAAATTCTGATATTGGAAACTTCAGGTATATCATTGAAAACACTTTACAGGTGCGATCGGAAAATGTGGACACCATTCAGAATGTAAAACGAATGACAGATGAACTCCTGAAAATGGGAGTAGTGATTTCGAATATTGATGAGTACAGACCTTCTGTTCAGTATCTGTTTACCGATTTAAACGAAATAAAGCCCGAAATGCTGCTGGAAGCCACGAAGAATGCACGAAAAGCTGCAATGGAATTCACAAAGGAAAGCAATGTAAAGCTGGGCGAGCTGAAAAAAGCCAGCCAGGGTTTGTTTACCATTGTTGACCGCGATGATTTTATTTCGGGGCAAACCGGCGAAGGTTACGGAGCCAATGTTAACGATATTTACAAAAAAGTGCGGGTGGTTGTCAACATTGAATATTCGGTGGAATGACAGACCAGTTTTTTCGTTAAATAATTCCTGCTTCCAGAACCGAATAACTGTTCGGACCCTCGTTAAACAGTAAATCCAGAATACTGAGGTTTGGAACAAATCCGAGTTTTTCGGAAAAAACCTGTGTGTATTCTACGGGCTGGAAACGATCGGTTTTCCGAAACCTGATTTTTGGAGTGATGCTTTCTCTCAGATTTACAGTTCCTTCCGGGACTTTTTCAAAATCAACGGTCAATTCCGGCATATTTTCAATTTCAAGCAGTTCACAAATCTTTTCATGAATTTTCAGGTTGAGATCGAGCAAAAACCGGTGTTTTACTTCAAAAAAAGGTTGAATATCATCGATGTAATATTCGAAAAAAGGAGACGACCCGTAAGCTGAAAAAACTGTGCGCCAGTGATTTCTCTGCCAGTCGGTGTCGTACGAAATTTTAATATCCCTGATCAGAATCTTCGGTCCACGCCCTTTTACAACAGGCACAATCAGTTGAACCGGTCCGTTTCCTCCAAGAATAACACAGCGGTTGCGGTAGGTTTGCTTAATAAAATTTTCGTATTGCTCGAAATAAACCTTTTCCGACGCAACAATTTCTGCATAATATTGAACAGGAGCAAAATAAGCCGTACTGAGTAAAATATTCCTGCTTGTCATGAATCAGTCTTTGAAAAATGAAAATCTTCCTTTTTCTTCTTCAAACGCAATTCCTTCCGGATTATCGTCGTCTGGTTTTTTTTCTGGTTCCCGAAGTCCTTCTGTTTTACGGATTATCTTTTTTAACTTCCGGATTTCCGATTTAAGTTTCCACAACCGGGGATAAAAATAGAAAGCAGCCGCAATTATTCCAATAAGCATGCAAACCAATAAAACCAAAGCAAGCGGAACATTTGCAATTTCCCAGAAAAAAAGGTGAACGGTTATTTCAGTTGAATTCTGAAGTGTGAAAACTACTGCTAAAATCGCTATGATAAGAAGAAAAATCAATACACCAAGCATTTTTGTCCTGTTTTAAATGTAACAAAAAAGGATAACGGTTTCCCATTATCCTTCTAACGTAAATTTTATTTTCCGATTATTCAAATTTTCAGACAGATATTAATAGTATCAACTCCATCCTTCAATTTGCTTTGAACTTTCTTTTTAATAAATCCCCCTGAACATTCTTCCAAACCTGATTTTACCCGGGAAACTTTTGTCTTTGTCGAGCGAAAGCCAGATGAATTTTGCTTTTCCAACAACATGATCTTCAGGCACAAAACCCCAGTAACGCGAGTCGGCAGAATTGTGCCGGTTATCTCCCATCATCCAGTAATAATCCATTTTAAAGGTGTAACTGTTGGCAACCTGACCGTTAATTTTTATTTCAGAGCCGTTCACTTCGAGTTTATTTCCTTCATATACACTGATGATACGACTGTAAAGCGGAAGGTTATCAATGGTTAACTGAACTGTTTTTCTTTTTGCAGGAATCGTGATCGGCCCGAAATTATCCACATTCCACGGGAAATTTTTATCCGACGGAAAAATGTTCATTTCCCATTTGCCCGGTTCATCCAATTCTTTTTCAACCGAAACCACATTCGAAAACTGTTTAATTTTTTCTGCATTTTCATCGGTCAACGGGAAAACATATTGCTGGCTTGAATACGATTCACGGTCGTCAACAGCTATTCCCAGTTTCTCGAGCGCCTTGGGATTTAACGATGTTCCGTTGGTAAAGACATTGTATTTGAACTGCATCCCGGGAATTTTTTCCTGCGGTTTGCCATTCACAAATAGCTGGCTGTTGACAATCTTTATTTCATCGCCCGGAATCCCGACACAACGTTTAATATAGTTTTCACACTTATCAACCGGACGTGAAATGATTTCGCCAAAATTGCGTTTTTCATTCCAAACCCTGTCGCGACCATACATCCGCACCAACTGGTAGTAACTTTGGGCAGGAAAATTCAATGCAACTGTGTCACCTTCAGGAAAGTGAAAAACGACAACATCATCGTTCTTAATTTTTCCGAATCCTTTTAACCGGTGGTAAGGTTTTTTAATCCATTCAACATACGATTTTGTACCTTTTGTCAACGGCATTGTATTATGTACAAACGGAAATGAAAGCGGTGTGTTCGGTGTTTTCGGGCCGTAGGCAGTTTTGCTTACAAAAAGGTAATCGCCAACAAGCAACGATTTTTCCATCGATGATGTTGGAATGGTGTACGCTTCGATAAAAAACATACGGATAAACGAAGCAGCAATCACTGCAAAAATAATGGCATCAATCCATTCCACAAGTGCGGTTTGCTTGCCATTCGGCGGATTCTTTTTCTTCCAGAATGCCCAGTGCACCTTTTGTGTAATGTAAATATCGAAAATAACTCCCAGCCCGGGAAGCCACCAGTAATTGCCCAGCCAGATCACCCACAGCAGGTACAAACCACCGACTGTACCAAATTTCACCCATTTATTTGAAAGTAATTCTTTCATATATCGTTATTTATTAAATGTTCAGTAAATCTTTCATTGTTAAAATGCCTTTATGTGTGAGGCAGTATTCAGCAGCAAGAACCGCTCCGAAAGCGAGCCCTTTCCGGCTTTTTGTATGATGTGTAATTTCGATGAAATCCGTATCCGATTCATATCTTACCGTATGAATTCCAGGCACTTCACCCCGGCGTTCAGATTTAATATTAAGTTCATTTGCAGCAGGTATTTTATCGTTCACCCAACCTGTTTTAGCGGGTAACTTTGCGATGATATCTTCGGCAAGCGAAATTGCGGTGCCACTTGGCGCATCAAGTTTGTGAATATGATGAACTTCAGTCATTTCAACCTGATACTCATTGTGTGTAGCCATTAATTCAGCCAATTTCCGGTTGATTTCGAAAAACAGATTCACTCCTATCGAAAAATTGCTTCCGTAAAAGAAAGTACCGTTCATTTCTTTGCATTTGTCAAGCACTTCCGGCTTTTTATCAAGCCATCCGGTTGTGCCGCTGACCACCGGAATTCCAGCTTCGAAACAAATATTGTAGTTTTTCACTGCCGAATGAGGAACAGTAAATTCAATTGCAACATCGCATTTACTAAGATTTCCTACAGTCAAATCGTGAGGATTGTCGATGTCGATTATCAGTTGTATCCGGTGTCCGCGTGAAACAGCTATTTTTTCAATCTCTTTTCCCATTTTACCGTAACCGATCAGCGCTAAATTCATACAAATATTCCCTCCTTTTAAAAATAAAGGCACAAAGATAAAATATTACACAAAGAAAGCAGCACCAGACAAAAACTAAAAAATAATTCGACAAATGATGAAAATGAAGGGGTGAAAATGAATTTGCGTTTTGTTTTCCGGTGTATTTGTCTGTTCAATTTATCATTTCCCGATCAGTTTCTTAATTCATTTCATGGTTTTATTATTTTTAAAATCTATAAAAAGAAATGACTTTGAAAGAAAGGGAATTCCAGATTTTTGTAAAACCGGTCAGTGATTTTTGCAACCTCAGATGCAGTTATTGTTATTATCATTTAAATCCTGAACCAGAGCTCAGATCTGAAAAATTCAGAATGAGTGATGATTTGCTCGAAACTTACATAAAACAGCACATTGAAGCTACTACAGGCGATTTGGTCCTGTTCTCGTGGCACGGGGGAGAACCTGCGCTTGCAGGGATTGATTTTTACAGAAAAGCGGTTGAACTTCAGAAAAAATATTTGCCAACCGGGAAAAAACTCATCAACGGAATTCAAACCAATGGAACACTGATCGATGTTGATTGGTGTAAATTTCTTTCAGAAGAAAAATTCCTAGTCGGAATCAGCATTGACGGTCCCGGAAAATTTCACGACCACTTTCGAATTACCGGAACAGGAAGTAGTTCTTTTAAAAAGGTAATTGAAAGTTACGGATTGTTAAAGGAATACGGTGTAACTACTGAAATTCTTTGTGTTGTAAATTCTTTCAATTCAAAATATCCGCATGAAGTTTATTCATATTTTAAATCACTGAATGCAAGATACATAACCTTTCTTCCGCTGGTTGAGCTAAAATCCGCCGATCAGCCTGCAGTGACTGAAAGAAGTGTTCATCCTGAAGTTTTTGGCAATTTTCTGATTAAGATATTCGATGAATGGATTGAAAACGACATTGGCCGGATTACCATCCAGATTTTTGAAGAAGCTTTCCGGACGGCTTTTAATCAGGAACACACTTTATGTATTTTCAAAGAGAATTGCGGGGGTGTTCCGGTGATAGAAAGCAACGGAGATTTTTATTCGTGCGATCATTTTGTAAATAAAAATCATCTGCTCGGGAATATTCCGGATAATTCAGTTTCATATTTTCTTGACTGTGAGGAACAACAATCATTTGGACTGGCAAAATCCATGACACTTCCAGCTTACTGTATGAAATGTGATGTTAAGCAGATGTGTAACGGTGAGTGTCCTAAAAACAGGTTTACTAAAACTCCCGAAGGTGAGTCCGGACTGAATTATTTGTGTGAAGGATACCTGAACTTTTTCAGGCATTGCCAGCCCTTTATTGAGGCAGTAAAAATAATGGCAAGGGTATAAAATGAAGAAAGGACAGGTCAACACCCATCCTTTTCACTAACTAAACCAATAAAACTAATCAAACCTAAACTTATGAACTAAAACTTTGATTCAAAAATAGGGCATAAATGTTTACAAGGCGTTAACTCAATGTTAAAAAATGTTTTTGATAACGTTTCTTAATTTAATGTTAAGGTTATTAAATTTTTTAAAAAGTCAGAAAAAAGCCTGCCATAAAATCGGGCAGGCTTTAGTTATTCAATGTTTTCTTACATTTCTTTTTTCTCTTCTCCCGCAATTGATTCGCGCATTGAAGTATCGGCCATGATATTTTTATACTTCATATAATCCATTATTCCAAGGTTTCCGTTTTTAAATGCTTCGGCAATCGCAAGCGGAATTTTCGCTTCGGCTTCAATTACTTTTGCCCTCATCTCCTGTGCCTTGGCTTTCATTTCCTGTTCCAGTGCAACTGCCATCGAACGCCGTTCCTCAGCTTTTGCCTGGGCAATATTTTTATCGGCTTCAGCCTGATCGAGCTGCAGCCCGGCACCAATATTTTTACCGATGTCAATATCTGCAATATCAATCGAAAGAATCTCGAAGGCAGTGCCCGCGTCAAGACCTTTTTCAAGTACCACCCTCGAAATAAAATCGGGATTCTCGAGTACCGATTTATGTGAGTGCGATGAACCGATTGATGAAACAATTCCTTCACCAACGCGCGCCAGAACTGTTTCCTCCCCTGCCCCGCCGACAAGTTGTTTGATGTTTGCCCGAACAGTTACCCTTGCTTTTGCAATCAGCTGGATACCGTCTTTCGAAACTGCCGTAACCGGCGGTGTATTAATTACTTTCGGATTCACCGACATTTGCACAGCCTCGAATACATCGCGACCTGCCAGATCGATGGCAGTGGCCATATTAAAAGTAAGATCGATGTTGGCCTTTGCCGCCGATACCAGAGCGTGAACAACCCTGGCCACATGACCGCCGGCAAGGAAATGTGCTTCAAGCGCATCCCTGTTTAACGGTACTCCTGCTTTGGTACCTTCAATCAGGGCACGGACAATAACTCCGGGCGGAACTTTTCTGAACCGCATTAAAAAAAGTTGTAACAACGAAATCTTCACCCCCGAAACCAGCGCCGAAAACCAAAGACCGATCGGGATAAAATACAGTATTATAATAAGTAATACCACCGATGCTATAATCAAACCTAAAATACCTACTGACTCAATCATTTTTTTCTTCTTTTACAGGTTCTACAATAATTTTATTTAGTTGTATTTTAATAATTCTGATATCCGTCTGATGATCGATAAAAGCTCCGCTCGACTGAGCCTCAACAACTTCGCCATTTACCTTTATTTTACCCATCGGTGCAAGTCTGCCGATTGTTTTCCCCACGTCGCCGACCTTTAATTTTCCGGGTTCAAAATTTTCTATTTTACCGTCGATTTCAGAACTGAGAATCATCTTTTTCCCTGCCCGCGATTTGAAAAAATAATAAATCATTACAGGAGAGGCAATTAAAACAATGGCCAAAGTGATAAAACCAGCAGTTGTACCAAGTTTTACGAACGCGATGTAAACACTGGCAGCCAAAAGCAGAAAACCACCGATTCCGGCAATGGTTACACCCGGAATCACCGCGAATTCGATAAGTAAAAGCACCAGTCCGATAATAATGAGCAAAGCAATGGCAAGTAGAGTCATATCAATCGATTGTGGCAATTAATTCCCGTTCGGTCAAAGCTTCTTTTAAAGGATTTAAAGTTTTGAGCTTTCCCTTTTTAATATCGCATTTCCCTTTATAATGTGTAATCAAAGTGCACTGCGATGCCTGTTCAAAGCTGTGATTACAAATGTCGATCAGCGCATTGGTTACGTAATCAAATGTATGCACGTCATCGTTGTGCAGAATCAGAAAATTATCTTCAGCCGATTCGTTGCTGTAATTTTCTGTCGGTTTTCTTTTTGTTTCTTTTGAGGTCATTTATTGCTTTCCAATTCTTTAGCCTTTTCCAAAGTTATTCTTTTTCCGTTGAAATACGCGGCAATTTTCGGATCTTTTATCCCTTCCTTCTTCACTTGTCCCTGCATCACAACCGCATCTTCATAACTGGTGAGATTTCCGGTTGTATAAACCACAACACCATTTTCATCGGTATATTTTTCAACCTTTCTGATCACCGATATTTTACTGAACGCAGCTTTCTGATTGGCAGGAATCCCCCGGCTGAACGCTCCAATCTGAATTTTATAAGTTACACCAGTGGTTTTAGGTTTTGGAGCATCTGCTTTTTCCTCGTCATTTTCTATCAGAACAGGTGGAATTATTAACCCGGGATTTTCTGAAACCGATTCCGGATTCACTTCGTTTTTGCTGTTCATTTCAGCTGCTGAGGTATTCAGTTCTTTTATAAAACTCTCTTTTTCAGATGGCTGAGCATTTTGCCAGTAAGCGTTTTCGGCATTTTTCGACAGTAAATACATTTGAGTGACAACATTTTTCAATTCGTATGCCTGATTTTCCAATGCCAGAATAAGTTGTCCCGTGGAATCTTTTTCAGCCCTCGATGACGAAGTTTTATATTTTCCCCTAAGATCTTCCGTTTCCTTCAAAACTTTCTGCAGTTCAGCTTCTTTCGAAACTCCCTGTTCAAAATAAATCTTCCCTTCATCGGTTTTAAAATTGGAAGCAAAGAGGTAAGTTATCTCATCGTTTATATTAAAATCGATTCTGCTTTCAACCGGCCGATCTTTTACAACTTCCTGCTGTTGAACGGTTTCGGTCTGCAGAGCAACTCCGGCATTATCGGCTGACCGGATTGTGCTATCCATTACACCGGCGGCTGTATTTTCCACACTGTCCTGAACCGGTATTTCAACAGGTTCAATTTCAGAAGAATCAGCGTTGACAGTTTGTGTCGCAGGAATTACAGAAACATGATCTGAAACATTATCGACCGCAGCCACAGAAACTCCTGTTGCTGCTACTGCTTGTACAGTATTATCTTCGTGTTTTTCAACTGCTTCCTGGCTGACAAAAGGATTTATTTTATTTGAACATTGTTCCATTTTCAATTTCAGGCCTGTTTTCTCCTGCTCATTTTCACTGGCCCCTTTCTGGTAAAGTTTGTAATATGACAACGCTTTTTCCCACTGATTTTTAGCATGGTACTGAACAGCAAAATAATAATCGATATTCAGCGGGGTAACTTCCTTGCTTGCCTTTAACAAATAATTCAGGTCTTCATCAGAATAATGCCCGTTTTCAGTTCTGCAGGCGCCATAAAAATAGTTGACCATAAAATCATCGGGCTTCTGATCGAGAAGCGTCTTAAAAACCGGTTCAGCTTCGGCATATTTTTCTTTATCAAAAAGCTGAATTGCCTTCGACAACAGATTCTCCTGAAATACATCACCATTTGAATTAAATGGTACAAACAAAAATTGAAAAACGATTGTTAAAATTATTACAATTGATTTTAAAGGCATATTTTCGATTTGTTCAAACATTGATTATCGTAAAAATACAAAAAAAACAGTGGCTGAACTCTGTTTGAAATGCATTTCGGTGAATAATTATGAATTGCAGGTAAGCTGAGATTTATCATTAATAACATATATTTGTAAAACTTTAAAAGAAGATTTAATTATGTCGAAATTAGAAGCAGGTGAAAAAGCTCCGATGTTTGAAGGAGTTAATCAGGATGGAAAAAAAATCAGTCTGAATGATTTTAAAGGGAAAAAACTGATTCTTTATTTCTATCCAAAAGACGACACCCCTGGTTGTACAGCAGAAGCATGTAATTTGAATGAAAATTACGCAATGTGGTTAAATAAGGGTTACGAAGTTGTGGGAATCAGTCCCGACAATGAAAAATCACATTCAAAATTCATTAATAAATTTGGTTTGAAATTCAACCTGATCGCCGATACCAATCACGAAATACTGGAATTGTACGGAGCATGGGGAGAAAAAAGCATGTACGGCAAAAAATATATGGGTGTTCTCCGTACCACTTATGTTATTGATGAAAACGGGATTATTGAAGGAGTTTTCGACAAAGTGGATACCCAAAATCATACTGATCAGATTATAAAAACATTAAATATCTAACCGGACAAAACATGACAAAAGAAGAAAAACTTGCAATGAATAAGGAAAAACTGAAAGCACTTCAGCTTACTTTGGATAAAATCGAAAAAAGCTACGGAAAAGGTTCAATCATGCGGCTTGGCGACCGCGTAGTCGATGAAGTGGCCGCAATTTCCTCTGGCTCAATTGCACTCGATTTTGCACTCGGTGTGGGCGGTTATCCGAAAGGACGGGTTATTGAAATATTCGGACCTGAATCATCAGGGAAAACCACCCTCGCAATACATGCCATTGCCGAAGCCCAGAAAGCCGGTGGTATTGCAGCAATTGTCGATGCTGAACATGCCTTCGATCCTTATTATGCCAAAAATCTGGGTGTGGATATTAATGAGTTGCTGATTTCGCAACCCGACAATGGTGAACAGGCGCTTGAAATAGTAGATAATCTTGTTCGCTCCGGCGCCATCGATATCATTGTAATCGACTCGGTTGCAGCATTGACTCCCAAAGCTGAACTTGAAGGTGAAATGGGCGATTCGAAGATGGGATTGCAGGCCCGGCTGATGTCGCAGGCGCTCCGCAAACTCACAGCAAATATCAGCAAAACAAAAACCTGCTGTATTTTTATTAACCAGTTGCGCGAAAAAATCGGTGTAATGTTTGGTAATCCCGAAACTACAACCGGTGGAAATGCACTGAAGTTTTATGCTTCTGTGCGTCTGGATATCAGGCGGATAGGGCAGGTTAAAGATGGCGAGGAAGTACAGGGGAACAACGTGAGGGTAAAAGTGGTGAAGAACAAAGTTGCACCGCCTTTCCGCAAAGCCGAATTCGATATCATGTACGGTGAGGGAATTTCAAAATCGGGCGAAATTATCGATCTGGGAGTACAATTCAATATCATTAAAAAAAGTGGTTCGTGGTTTAGTTACGGAGAAACAAAACTGGGACAGGGACGCGATTCTGTGCGCAAACTGATCATGGACAATCCTGAATTGGCACAGGAACTGGAAACAAAAATTGTGGATACTTTTACCTCAAAATCAACATTGGAATAACAACATCAAATCAGACAGTGATACTGGGTGAACCGCATCTGTCGATTCATCCAGTTTTTTTATAATCAATAAACATCAGTTGATATGAAAGTTTTAAAATTTGGCGGAACATCGGTTGGCTCAGCCGAAAATATCAGGATCGTTAAAAGCATTGTCGATGGACAGAACTGCGATGTCATCGTGGTGGTTTCGGCGCTTGGCGGAATCACCGATAAAATACTCTCAGCCGCCGGAAATGCATCGAAAGGTGCCGGAGACTTTCATAAAGATCTGGCTGAAATAAAATTGAGGCACGAAGAAGTTCTGCAAAAACTTTTTAACGGTTCGGGAGAAATCAGAAAAACTGTCACAATTCTTTTAGACGAACTTGAACAAATATTGACGGGGATTACCCTGGTTGGAGAATTAACCGCCAAAACACTTGACAGGATTGCAGGAATCGGGGAACGCATCTCATCGCACATTGTCGCGCAATTTATTGGAGCCGAACGCTTTGACTCATCCGAATTCATCAGGACTGACAGTAATTTCGGAAAGGCGATAGTTGATTTTACTGCCACAAACGAGAAGATAAAACAGGTTTTTAAAGAGTTTAAAGGAGTTGCTGTTGTTCCTGGATTCATTTCAAAAAACAACAAAAATGAGTTTACCACGCTTGGACGGGGAGGATCGGATTACACCGCCGCTATTATTGCTGCTGCACTGAATGTTGAAATCCTTGAAATCTGGACCGACGTAAATGGTTTTATGACAGCAGATCCGCGTGTAATCCGCAAAGCGTACACCATTCCCGAGTTAACTTATTCGGAGGCAATGGAATTATCACATTTCGGGGCCAAGGTCATTTATCCGCCAACCATTTTGCCGGTTTACAAAAAGCGGATCCCGATTCTTATTAAAAATACATTTGAACCCGATAATCCGGGCACGCGCATTTCACACAGCATTGAGAATGGTTCAGACCGGTTAATAAAAGGAATTTCTTCTATTTCAGGAATTGCGCTCGTCACTTTACAGGGAATCGGAATGGTAGGTGTCACCGGCATTTCGATGCGTCTGTTTTCGGCACTTGCACGCGAAAATGTAAACGTAATTCTCATTTCACAAGCCTCGTCCGAAAACTCGATCAGCATTGCGATTGAAGAAAGTGCAGTGGAAATTGCGGGGAACGCGATTCAGACAGATTTTGAAAAGGAAATCTCGAACGGGCAGATCAACAAAATAGCGATTGAAACCGAACTTTCGATTGTTGCAATCGTGGGAGAAAACATGAAACACACCACGGGCATTGCCGGGAAATTATTCTCGACAATGGGCAAAAGCGGCGTGAATATCATTGCCATCGCGCAGGGAGCTTCCGAATTAAATATTTCGTGGGTTGTAAGAAACGACGTTTTGCGTAAAACACTGAATGTTGTTCACGAATCATTCTTCCTTTCGGAAAACGTGGAATTGAACGTCTTTTTAATGGGAATTGGCACAGTCGGCGGAAAACTGCTTCAGCAACTCGAAAAACAACAGGAGAAACTGTTAAAGGAAAAACATCTGAGAATCAAACTGACAGGTGTGGCGAACACTAAAAAGATGATATTCGACAGGGATGGTATTGAAATTGCCAGATTCAGGGAATTTCTTGAAAATTCGGATAAGAAATCAGGAATCAGAGGCTTTGCAAATGAAATTAAGGCGATGAATATTTACAATTCAGTTTTTGTCGATTGCACCGCATCTGAAGAAGTTGCTTCAATTTATCATGAAATTCTCAAGTCGAACATTTCAATTGTCACTGCAAATAAGGCTGCAGCTTCGTCGGAGTACAAAAATTACGCTGAATTAAAGAAAACTGCCAAACAAAAAGGAGTCAAATTTTTGTTCGAAACAAATGTCGGCGCAGGATTGCCAATTATTAACACATTAAATGATCTGGTCAACTCAGGAGATAAAATCCTTAAAATCGAAGCCGTTCTTTCCGGAACACTGAATTTTATCTTTAACACAATTTCAGCAGAAATTCCTTTTAGTCAAACCATTAAAATGGCAAAAGACCTGGGATATTCTGAGCCAGATCCAAGAATTGACCTGAGCGGGATTGATGTCGCCAAAAAAATTCTGATCCTTGCCAGGGAATCAGGTTATGAAATTGAAATGGAAGATGTACATGTAAACCGCTTTATTCCTGACTCTTATTTTAAAGGATCGATGGATGAATTCTGGAAAAATATTGTGCAACTTGATGGCGAATTCGAACAAAAAAGAAAAAAACTTTCTGCCGAAAATAAAAAATGGCGGTTTGTTGCGCGGTTCGAAAATGGAATTGCAGATGTGGGGTTACAGGAAGTGGGGACAAATCACCCGTTTTACGATCTGGAAGGAAGTAACAACCTGGTAATGTACACCACCGAAAGGTATCAGCAATTCCCAATGCTGATCAAAGGTTACGGGGCCGGCGCTTCGGTAACTGCAGCGGGTGTTTTTGCAGATTTAATTAAAGTTTCAAATATTTAAGCTGAAATCTATCGACTTTTAATTATTATCCGGGCTAAATTATACTCCTGAAAACTGAACATTCAGAAATATTCACTGTTCAAAGATAAATTCAGACTATTTTATTTACAGAAAAGAATTTTGATGAAATATATAATAATACTTGGCGACGGAATGTCGGACGAGCCCATTGAAAAATATGGTAACAAAACACCATTACAGATGGCCAACAAACCGCATATCGACTGGCTAGCAAAACACGGTAAATCGGGTCTGCTGATAACAGTGCCAAAAACCATGCATCCCGGGAGTGAAATTGCAAACATGGCAGTACTTGGTTATGATGTCGAAAAAGTGTTTGAGGGTAGAGGCGTTCTCGAAGCTGCAAGCATGGGAGTTGCCCTTGAAAAAGGCGATCTTGCGCTGCGTTGTAATCTGCTTACCATTGAAGATGAAAAAATAAAAAATCACTCCGGCGGGCATATCTCAAGTGCTGAAGCCACTGAATTGATCCATTTTTTAAACGAAAAACTGGGTAACGACTTAATCAGGTTTTATCCGGGAGTTTCGTACCGTCATTTGCTTGTGGTAAAGAACGGGATTAAAAATCTGAAATGCACTCCTCCTCACGATGTACCCGGAACACCATTCAGAGATGTGTTAATTCAGGCCCGAACTGAAAATGCAAAGCAAACTGCAGATTTATTGAATGAACTTATTTTCGAATCTCAGAAATTACTTGCCGGTCACCCTGTTAACAGAAAACGAGAAGAAAACGGTAAAGATCCTGCCAACAGTATCTGGCCCTGGTCGCCGGGATACAAACCCGCGATGCCAACATTGAAAGAGATGTACGGAATCGAAAAATCGGCAGTTATTTCAGCGGTCGATTTATTACATGGTATCGGAGTTTATGCAGGAATGGAAGTAATTCATGTTGAAGGCGCCACCGGATTGTACGATACAAATTACGAGGGAAAAGCAAAGGCCGCAGTCGATGCGCTGAAAACCAATGACTTTGTATATCTGCACATTGAAGCCAGCGACGAAGCGGGCCACGAAGGTGATGTTGAACTGAAGACCAGAACGATTGAATATTTGGATAAGCGTGTGGTAAAATACATTCTTGAAGAAACAAAAAAAATGAAGGAAGATGTTGCAATTGCAATTCTTCCCGATCACCCCACCCCGTGTGCACTGAAAACCCACACACACGATCCTGTACCTTTTACCATTTATTATCCGGGAATTGAACCAGACAAGGTTGAAATATACGATGAATTCAGCGTTACAAAAGGAGCGTTTGGAACAATCAGCGGAAATCAGTTCATCAAAACATTCTTGTTTCGATCTTAAAATAAGGTGTGAATTTCATGACTTTAATCATGGATATATGAATTGAACATTAATCTTTACACGATTGTTATTGTTTCTGATTTCTTATAAAAGTTGTTTTCTAATTTTGAATTAATAAAAATGCTAATGTTCCTAACCTTGTAAATGAGATATTACAGCACAAATAAAAAAACACCTTTTGTCTCTCTGAAAGAAGCTGTAGTTAAAGGACTTGCTGCTGACAACGGGTTGTTCATGCCCGAAACCATCCATAAATTCGAACCTTCCTTTTTTGAAAATATTGATCAACTCAATTTCCGTGAAATTGCCTTTGAAGTGGCAAGAAAGTTTTTTGCTGAAGATATTGAGGAAGAAAAACTCAGGGAAATCGTTTACGACACGCTTCAGTTCGATTGTCCGCTGGTAAAAGTAACTGATTCAATTTATTCCCTGGAATTGTTTCACGGACCGACTTTTGCATTCAAAGATGTAGGCGCGAGGTTTATGGCAAGGTTGCTTAATTATTTCTTAAGCGACAGAAAAGAACAGGTCAATGTGCTTGTTGCAACTTCTGGCGATACGGGCAGTGCGGTTGCCAACGGATTTCTGGGAGTTGAAGGAATTCATGGTTTTGTTCTGTACCCCAAAAACAAAGTGAGCAAAATTCAGGAATCGCAATTCACGACACTTGGAATAAATATTACAGCTCTCGAAATTGAAGGAACTTTCGACGATTGTCAGCATCTGGTCAAAACTGCTTTTCTCGATGCAGAATTAAACCAAAAACTCGTGTTAACTTCTGCCAACTCGATCAATGTTGCCCGTTTCCTTCCACAGGCATTTTATTATTTCAACGCTTATGCAAGGTTAAAAGAACTGGGAGTACTTGAAAACAAAGAATTGGTTTTTTCTGTGCCAAGCGGAAATCTCGGGAACATTACTGCCGGGCTTTTTGCACGCGAAATGGGATTGCCGGTAGCTGAATTTATTGCAGCAAACAACAGCAACAATGTTGTTTTTGAGTACCTCGAATCGGGGAAATATCAGCCGCGACCTTCTGTGGAAACTCTTGCAAACGCAATGGATGTGGGGGCTCCAAGTAATTTTGCGCGAATTCTTGATCTGTACAATTATTCGCATAAAACAATTTCGGAAATTATTAAAGGAAGATGGTATTCAGATACGGAAATCAGAAAAATAGTTAAAAACGTTTATGATGAAACGGGTTATCTTTGCGATCCACATGGTGCCTGCGGATATCAAGCCCTGAAAGAAAATTTATCTGTAAACCGGATCGGTGTATTTCTTGAAACCGCACACCCTGCAAAATTCACTGAAAATGTGGAAGAAATCATCGGAAAAGGGAAAGTTCCGATGCCCGAAAAGCTGGCAGCTTTTATGAATGGCGAAAAGAACAGCATTGTTCTGACAAAAGATTACGAAATTTTCCGGAATTATTTAATCAATCAGCACAGATCAATAGAATAGAAAATTTATGATGACATATTTGTGGAAAATTCGTAAACAGATTTATAATTTTTGAGAAATAAAATAATTGCTAACTTTAAAACCTTGTTTTTCAATTTATTGTTAACAAAATTAAACCATGCGACAGCTTAAAATATCGAAACAGGTAACAAACAGGGATACTTTATCACTCGACAAGTACCTGCATGAGATTGGCAAAGTAGAGCTGCTTTCTGCTGAAAAAGAAGTTGAATTAGCCAAACGCATCAAAAGCGGAGACCGTGAAGCCCTCGAAGCATTGATAAAAGCAAATCTGCGTTTTGTTGTTTCTGTTTCGAAACAATATCAAAACCAGGGATTAAGCTTGCCCGATTTAATAAATGAAGGTAATCTCGGACTGATAAAAGCAGCCGAGCGATTCGATGAAACGAGAGGATTCAAATTTATTTCATACGCTGTTTGGTGGATACGCCAGTCGATTTTGCAGGCATTAGCCGAACAGGCAAGAATAGTTCGCCTTCCCCTTAATAAAATAGGGTCAATTAATAAAATTAACAAAGCCTTTAATAAACTTGAACAGGAATTTCAGAGGGAACCCACTATTGATGAAATAGCTGTTCTGATGGAAAGCAAACCTGAATTAATCGAAGATTCACTCACTTTTTCGGGTATTCATGTTTCAATGGATGCGCCGCTTCGCGATGAAGATTCGAGTAACTTGTACGATGTGATGTTGAATGACGATTCTCTCGATCCGGAAGAAGAGTTGATGAATGTATCGCTCCGAAAGGAAATTGAACGATCATTATCGACACTTGGTGAAAGGGAAGCAGAAATTCTGAGGTATTATTTCGGACTGAACGGTTATCCACCATATACTTTGGAGGAAATTGGCGAAGAATTCGGATTGACACGTGAAAGAGTAAGGCAAATAAAGGAAAAGGCAATAAAGAAATTAAAGAATCAGTACCGTAACAGGCTTTTAAAGGCTTATCTCGGTCAATAATCAGGCAATTTCAATGGCACGAATCATTGCACCTTCAATTTTAGCAGCCGATTTTAACAATCTTGGAAAGGAAATTGAAATGATTAACCGCAGCGAAGCCGGTTACATTCATTTTGATGTGATGGATGGCGTGTTTGTTCCCAATATTTCCTTCGGAATCCCGGTAATTGAACATGTCAATAAAATTGCACAGAAACCTCTTGATGTACATCTGATGATCGTCAATCCCGATAATCTGGTGGTTTCTTTCATTGATGCAGGAGCATCCATAATTACAGTTCATTACGAAGCCAGTACTCATTTGCACCGCACAATCCAATTGATTAAAAACCGGGGTGTTAAAGCCAGTGTCTGTCTTAATCCTCATACTCCTGTTGCAGTCCTTGAAGATATTATCAGAGAACTTGATATGGTTTTGCTGATGTCGGTAAATCCGGGTTTCGGCGGTCAGGTTTTTATTGAAAATACATACAAAAAAGTAAGGGATTTAAAATCTCTCATCAATAAATACAATCCCGGATGTTTAATTGAAGTTGATGGCGGAGTGAATTTTATGACCGGAAAAAATCTGTTTGAAAATGGTGCAGATGTGCTTGTCGCAGGCAGTTTCGTATTCGGTGCTGAAAATCCTGAAGAAACGATCCGTCAGCTGAAGATGTTATAACTTTCTCTGATTCTCTATTTTTTTACACAAATCAACATTTTCTTTAATTACTGACCTTGCTGTGTCACGAAGCATGCATTCGGCTGAACAGTCGGAACAATTGTGCTGAAGTGTGAAATTCTCAGATTTAAAATCAACCTTTTTTTCAGGAAGTTTTTTCTTTCTGAACCGGTTTATTGTTTGCGAAATTGCTGTTGCAATTGCCGCTCCGATTATCATATATGTAATTATTTCCTGAAACATGTCAAACCAAAAATAAAAATAATTTCAACATATTGCTTACGTAAGTATTCAATGTCAGGTTATTTTTTCGTTCGTTTATTTTTGCGCCCTGAGTTGCTTGTATGAATGAGCAAATCAGATGAAATTCAGCAATATTTAAAGCTTCGTAACTAAACCAGTAAATTACCAATATTGTAAACCACAAATGCCGCAATCCACGCCAGAGTTGTAGTGTAACCCACCGCAAATAATGCCCATTTCCACGATTCCGACTCATTCTTAATGGTAACCACCACCCCGATACACGGGAAATAGATCAGTATAAAAATCAGAAAAGCAAGCGCAGTTGGTATAGTGAAAACAAGTTGACCAGATTTGTTTCCGGATTCAAATTTTTCGTTTTTGAGTTTTTGCTTCAGGTTAATTGTGTTACTTTCATCATTCGACTGATACAAAACACCCATCGTGCTGATAATGATTTCTTTGGCCGGAAGTCCTGCAACCAGGGCAATGCTCATTTTCCAGTCAAATCCAAGCGGTCTCATTACCGGCTCAATTAATTTACCGAATCTTCCAAGATATGAATTTGTAAGTCTTTCGGATTCCATCTGAATACTGATTTCAGAAATCGATTTTTCTTTTTCAACCTGACTTAATTTTTCATTTTGAATTACATTTTGAATTTCTTCTTTCAAACCAGGTGTATTTTTTGATTCTCTCGGGAAATACTCAAGTGCCCAGATGATGATCACACCAAGCAGAATAGTGGTTCCAATTTTCCTCAGGTAATGCTGGGTTTTGTCCCACATGTGAAAAACTACATTTCTTACAGTTGGCAACCTGTAAGTTGGAAGTTCCATAACAAATGGATTTTCCTTGTTCCTGAATACAGTTTTATTCATCAGTTGAGCTGTCAGAAATGCAAATACAAGTCCAACTGCGTAAATTCCCATTAAATATAATGGTTGATATTTATCGAAAAAGGCTGAAATTATCAGAATATACACCGGCAACCGGGCGCTGCACGACATAAACGGAATAATGAGCATGGTCAGAATCCTGTCTCCCCTGTTTCGCATCGAACGTGTGGCAAGTATCGCCGGAACATTGCAACCAAATCCCATTATCATTGGAATAAACGAACGGCCATGCAATCCTAACCGGTGCATTACTTTATCCATGATAAAAGCTGCACGCGCCATGTAACCTGTGCCTTCGAGCAACGAGATAAATAGAAAAAGGATCAGGATGTTCGGCAGGAAGACTATTACACTTCCGGCCCCACCGATTATTCCATTAATCAAAAGATCCTTCAGCATGCCATCATTCATCAGTCCTGAAATGGAATTGCCAATTGCATGTATCCCAATATCTATCCAGTCCATCGGATACTGCCCTAACTTAAATGTTGCAAAGAAAATAAGGAACAGTATTGCCGAAAATATGGGGAATCCCAGAAACGGATGGGTTAAAATACTGTCAATTTGTTCAGAACGGGTTTTTTCACTTTGATGTAAATTTCTGAATGTTTCTTTCAATGCACCTGAAATAAAACTGTATTTGGCATTTGTAATTACCGTTTCACTTTCTTCATTTTCAATCAGTTCAATTTTATGAATTTCATTTTGCGTACATTTCTGTATTTCCGCAAAATTAGGATAGTTCAAAAGCAGTGTTTTAACCTGATCATCTTTTTCAAGTAGTTTTATGGCCAGAAACCTCGAAGAAATTTTGTCGGTAACAAGCTGATTCTCTTTTATTTTTTGTCTGACATTTTTTATCGACTCTTCCAAGTCCTTACCGTAATTAATGTGAATATGCCGCGTAATCTTATCTTTCCCTTCAAAAACATCAATCACCTTATCGATCAGATCTTCGAGCCCTGTCCCTTTTGAACTTATGGTTGGCACAAACGGCATCCCTAATAATTTTGAAAGTTCGTCCTTGTTCAGGTACAGATTCTTTTTCTCAAGTTCATCGTACATATTCAAGGCAGCCACAATCCGAACATCCATATCAATGAGTTGTGTGGTTAGAAAAAGGTTTCTTTCGAGATTTGTGACATCCAAAACATTAATGACAATATCAGGCGTTTGTTCGTAAATAAATTCACGGACAAATATCTCCTCTTTCGAATAAGCTGTCAGACTGTAAGTTCCGGGTAAATCGTAAAAATTGAAAGTGTATCCTTTTGTTTTAAACGTCGCTTTTTTAATTTCAACAGTCACTCCGCTGTAATTGCCAACTTTTTCTTTTGAACCTGAAATAAAATTAAAAAGAGTTGTTTTTCCGCTGTTTGGATTTCCGACAAGTGCAATATTAATTGTTTTTGTTCTTTCCGATTGATCTGTCAGACTAATGTCACGATCAATAACACCCTGAAAACTTTCTTTTTCTGTTTTAATAAAATCCCTTACAGGTACAACTTCTATTAAATCTGCTTCCGATTTTCTGAGCGATATATTATAATTGATGATTTTAAATTCGAACGGACCATTAAAAGGAGCACTTTTAATTACTTTCACTTCTTTTCCCTTGACAAATCCCATTTCCGAAATTCTTTTCCGGAACGATCCATGTCCAAGGACTTTGGTAATTACAACAATTTCACTATTCTTAACCTCACTTAACTTCACTTCGCCACCTTTCCCTTGTTATTTAGATTTAAAATTAATAAAAATAAGAGCACAAATATAATTCAATTCAATTTAAATGAACTCAGGATGATCAATACAAAACAACTGATGGGAAATGGGTACTGAAAGGCGGTGATAATCTGTTCCTTTAAATTAAATATGCAAATTGAAATAAAATGTCAATGTTCTTTACAAATCAGAACAAGTGACTATTTTTGCTTGAATTATTCTCAGTAATGGAAGAAAAACAATTTTACCACAACATTCAGAAAGTACTGGAAGACCTGCCTCAAAATTTCAGCATTCTTGAAGAGCAGATTGATATAGATATTCAGATGAAATATTTTGAACTTGCCCAGAAAATACGTTCAAAAAATAAGGCAGTTCAGTATTTTAAGAAACGGGAGGAACTGTTTTTGCCTGAAACTGATTTTGAAAGAAAACGGGAAATATTGCTGGCAATTGCAACTTTGGACGATGTTAAAGCTTTTCGTACCATTGAAAAATTTGTAAGCCAATCAGAGGGTGAAATTAAAAAGTGGGCAATACTTGCATTTCAGGAGAGCAGAATGTTAATTCAAAGTTCTTTGCTCGATGAACAAATGGTTTTCATTTCAACCGGGCTGGGAGGTAAAGGACAAAAACTGAGATATTACATCGTTTTCATCAATAATAACCGCGAAAGAATATTAAATGCCACACAGCAAAAAATTCTTAAGAATGAAATAATTTTTGAGTTGAATAAAAACGACGGCGAATTTGAATCGATGGATTTTTCCAAAGGATTCTCGACTGTCCTGGCAATGCTCCCTCTTCAGTCCGATCTGAAAAAAGTACTCAGGAATATTATCGATGAATGCAATCAATATGGCAATTTTCTCGACGAAGATATGATTGTAACCAATGTTAAAATTATGTCAAGAAGTGAAATACTTGACATGCTCCGTCAAAACAAGAACAGGAAAAATGAAGATTTCGATGAGGATTTTGAAGATGATGACGATTAAGGAATAATTTCCCAGTTGGCTTTATGATTAAATCTGTTGCTATTTTAAAATTTTACTAATCAATTTCATTATTAAGAATAATTATCAAAAAGTATTATATTTGCACCGCTTTAAAAGAAAATATAATTGGCCCTGTAGCT
>JBBIPU010000033.1:0-25911 GCA_037442685.1 Draconibacterium sp.
CGGCAAGCCATCGGCCGCGCGGAGTAAGCAATACAGGCTCCTTCCTCGAGTAAAGGACAGGGATATTTTGAATTCAATATTTCCTTTTCATTTAACCTGCTTAGTTTATTTCTTTTCGATTCGGCACGTATTTTAATCTTGTTCCTTGTTCCTGCATCAAAATTTTTAATCACAAAATCGTTCAGGTATTTCAACTCATAATCAAGGGCAAAAACCGGCTGATGACAACACCAATGACACCCTTTTTTACAGTCGATCCGCTGGTTATTTTTCCCCGCAAATTCAGAAAGTGCTTCAATAAGGCTGTCAATCGATTCGTACATTTTCGAAACAGAATCAATCAGAACTTCCCTGCTGTTGCCCGATTGAACTACTTCCATCCCTAATTTAAAACCGTCGGAATAGAAAGCTTGTTCGATTTTTTTTTGATGGTTGCTCATTTAAAAGATGTTTTTCTTCTGAATTAAATCAGACAAGAATAAGGAAAATGATTTTGAAACGGAACTAATTATAGTCAAATCAGGAATTTTCTTTTTCCGGTTTCAAACTTGTAAAGTATGCTTTTGAAAAAAGAAGAATATTTGAAAACAACAAAATCGTTGAAATTACTGAAAGAATTGCCATGAGCGCAAATACAAATGTTCTTCGGAAAAATAAAACATGGGAAACCCTGGATTTTACCGGCTGAGTCTTTGCCACGAAACAACGCCGGAAGTGTAATACTGAATAATTCAATATTGAAACCAGAAAGGGATGTTACCAACATCCGGAAAACTTTAACGTGTCTGCCAAATTTTATGGCGACCGCAGCACCACTAAAATTCACAATTCCGATGGTTCCGGCAAGTGCCTCTGAAAGCAACGGGAGCGGCCTGATTTGTCAGGTAATTTAGGAATCAAAGTTGTAATTAAAATTTTCCCGGCTTTTACTGCCTGATTCCTATTTGATTTGCACTCTCGCAAAGACAGGCAAATGATCGGAAGGGAAGCGCTGATCTTTTGAATCGGTTAAAACGGCATATTTTAACACTGAAACGTTGTTGTTGACAAAAATGTAATCAATTCGCTTGTCCATCGGTGAATTCCAGTCGAAACTCGTGAAGGTTCCAACCGGACCGTAAGGTGGTTGTTCAGAAATTTCGCGGCTGTCGCGTAAAAACTTTTTGATGAGTAAAACCGGCTCCTGTTCAGGAGTCAGGTTAAAATCGCCGGTCAGAATTACAGGCAGATTATTATTTTCGGTCATTTTCTTCATTTTTTCAATGATCAAATTAGCCGAGTTTTTTCTTGCTTCAACTCCGATGTGATCGAAATGAGTGTTAAAAACTAAAAATTGCTTGCCGGTGACCTTCGATTTGAATTTTCCCCAGGTAACAATCCTGTTCAGTGCAGCATCCCATCCTTTACTTGGCTTTTCAGGAGTTTCAGAAAGCCAGAATGTTCCATGATCGATAAGGATAATTTTGGTTTTATTGAAAAAGACCGGCGAGAATTCACCACCCTTTTCACCATCATCACGACCAACTCCAAACCATTCAAAATCAGGCAATCTGCTTTGGATGTCTTCAATCTGTCCAATCAGTGCTTCCTGAAATCCAAAAATGTCAGGTTCATGAAATTTCAGTAATTCACTAGCCATTTCAATCCGGTTTGGCCATGCATTTACACCGTCATTGGGTGTGTTATATCTGATATTGAACGTGATAATGTTCATTTGTTGCGAAAACATTGAAACCGGAAGGAGAAGTAAAACCAGTAAAATTAATTTTTTCATTTCTTAAAGTTTATCAGTGCAAAAATCAAATTGTCTGACAGTGTCGTTTTTTTGTTTGCCTCCGATCACAGTATTTCTCGATTCCTTTTCTCCCTTTATTACAAAGTCGTAACAGAATTCCGTAATTACATCGAAATATTCGCTCATTGGCACATCCGATATTTCGTGACCGGCTCCGCAGGTTGTGTGTAACCAGTAGGGTACATTCAATTGTTGCAGTTTCTGTGCAATTGTATAAGAACCGTTCATTATTAGATATCCGGGATCGCCTTGCTTACAGAACCGGTGGGGCGCAGTGGCGTAAGGAACAACATTATCGTCGGTTCCGTGAAAAAGCAATGTCGGAACAGCAGATTCGTTGTAAATGACAACAGTATCGGGTATTGCCCCTGCCATACTAATTACACCTGCATACGACACAGGACCTGAATCAAGGCCATAACACATCGGGGGAAGATAAGCAGCATTTAAAGCTGTTTCTGCTCCGGCACTGCTGCCTGCAAGAATGATCTTTTGCGGATTGATCCCAAACTGTTCCCGGTTTTCAATCAGAAAATATGTGGCATCCTGAACATCCTGAACAGCATAAATAAATGTATTTAATTTTTCATTCGAAGGACAATTACACCCAAAATCGCCCTCTTTATCTTTCCGTGTCAGACGGTACGATATTGACGCAACAACATATCCGTAACCCGCAAGTTGATTACAAAATTGTTTTATATTTTCTGTGTCTCTCTGTCCCGAACTAAATCCACCGCCATGTATGTAAATCACAGTGGCGCGTTCAAAATCCGGGTCCGATTGAGGTAAATAAATATCCAGCTTGAGTTCCTCTCCGTTTTTGGTGGCGTAAGTGTAAGTTTCTGAGTTAATTTCATCAAAAGAGGATACCGAATATCTTTCCTGCGAAAATAAAACTGTTACTGTCAGCAGATTAAATAAGAATATTAAAAGGTACTTTTTCATGAAAAATTTTTTTGTGAATATAAATATAAATGACAAAAATAGTCGGTTGAAAATAAAAAAGATGAAATCTGGTACAATCTAATCTTAACCATACCCACCAACATGAGTCCGCGTCATTCTGATCCCGTTTCCTACGGGAGAGGAATCTCTCCTTATTTTAATGGACAGTAGTGAGAAAATCTGTTTGATTCATATTTAATCCTGAAATGGGAAACAGGTTTAATCAATTAAAATATCTTCAGAACAGAAGATCGGAACTGGGGGAATGTTTTAATTCATGCTGAAGCAGCCATTTCTTTTTTTCAAGTCCGCCTGCATATCCTGTAAGTTTTCCGTTGGTTCCGATAATCCGGTGACAGGGAATGATAATTGGTAGCGGATTTTTCCCATTTGCCAGTCCAACCGCCCTTGTATTGTTTTTTGATCCGGTTTGATGGGCAATATCAAGGTAAGACGACGTTTGGCCGTAAGGAACTTTCATCACCTGTTCCCAAACTTTAAGCTGAAAACTGCTTCCCGCGGGCTTTATTCTGACGTTGAATTCCTTTCGTTCGCCATTAAAATAACCGGTAATCTGTTGTATTGTTTCTTTTAGAATATCAGGCTGAAAATCAGCTTTCTGTGTAAATTCACCGGTGAATTTCACAGATAAAAGAAACTCCTCATCTGTGGTGATTTCAAGATAACCAACCGGGGTTGATATTGTCGATTTAAACATGTGTTCCATAAAAAAATCCGGCATTAAAGATACCGGATTTTTAAATAAAGCTGTTCTGTTAACTAAAACCTTTCACGTTTTGTATATTTCGTATGAAGTAAATGATGTGAAATATCGCTGAGCGGATGTTTTAAAAAGTCGTGATATAATTTCTGGACTTCAGGATTCTGATGTGATTTTCGTAAAGGCAATGCGCCATCTTCGGCATAAATTGCTTCGGCCCGTTTTTTACGGATTTCAGCATTGGTCGGAATAGGTTGTCCTCCGCCACCAAGGCATCCGCCCGGACAGGCCATGAATTCGATAAAATGGTAATCAGCTTTTCCCGATTTTATTGCTTCCATCACAGTTTTGGCGTTAATTAAACCATGTGAAACTGCGCATTTAAGTTCAACGCCATCCAGAAAAGCCCATTCTTTTAAAGGATTCTCTATTTTTATTGAAGCTTCCTTAATTCCTTCCATGCCCCTGACTGGTTCAATGTTCAGATTTTTAAATGGCACCTCCCGACCGGTAACCAACTCGTAGGCAGTTCTTAAGGCGGCTTCCATCACACCGCCGGTAGCTCCAAAAATGACACCGGCACCTGTGGAATCACCCATCAGCCTGTCATATTTCACGGGTTCAAGTTTATTAAAATCAAGACCTGCCTGTTTGATCAGGATTGCCAGTTCGCGTGTGGTTAAAACATAATCAACATCGCGGTAGCCACTGTCGTGCATTTCGGGTCGGTAAGCCTCGAATTTTTTGGCCGTACACGGCATAATCGAGACCGAAACGATATTCTCAGGTTCAATATTCCTTGCTTTTGCATAATATGTTTTGGCTAACGCACCAAACATTTGCTGAGGCGATTTGCAGGTTGAAAGATTATCGAGATAATCGGGATACATGTGTTCAATGTATTTTATCCATCCGGGCGAACATGAAGTAGCCAAAGGTAATTTTACAGTTTCGTCTTTATCAACCAGCACTTTTTTCAGGCGGGTCAGCAATTCAGTTCCTTCTTCCATAATCGTCAGGTCGGCAGTGAAATCGGTGTCGAGAACAGCATCAAATCCCAACCTTTTCAGCGCTGCCACCATTTGCCCGGTAACCCTTGAACCTGCAGGCAGACCAAGCTCTTCTCCCAATCCCACACGCACTGCCGGGGCAGTTTGTACCACAACGTGTTTGTTCGGATTTGCAATGGCTTCCCATACTTCTTCAATATAGTTCTTTTCAACCAGAGCGCCTGTTGGGCAGTGGTTTACACACTGGCCGCAATTGGTGCAAACAACATCGCGCATTGGTTTTTCAAGGAAAGTCGTGATTTTCATCTTGTCGCCTTTGTGTGCAACAGATAAAGCATTGACACCTTGTAATTCGGCACAGGTGCGCACGCAGCGCTGGCAGCGGATGCATTTACTGTCATCCTTCATGATTGAAGGAGAGTACATATCGATTGTGTTTACCCTTAACGGAGCCAGCTCAATAAAATCCTGTGTCATAATTTTATATTCCGAAGAAAGCTTTTGTAATTCGCAGTTTCCGTTACGGTAACATTTGGTGCAATCGGCATTGTGTTCTGACAGCAGCAGTTCGATGATGTGTTTTCTTGAATTCCTTACTTTCAGACTGTTGGTTAGAATTTCCATCCCTTCCTCGCAGGGAGTGGCGCATGATGCCGACAAGCGTGACTGCCCGGCCACTTCCACGACACAAACCCTGCAGTTACCAGCCACGCATAAATCTTTGTGATAACAAAGTCTTGGGATTGTAATTCCCTGTGCTTCGGCTGCCTGAAGAATTGTTTTCCCTTTTTCAACTTCAACCGGAAAACCGTTAATTGTAATATTTATCGTATTTGTCATTTTTTGAGTTTTTCAGGTTATTAATAAATCATCTCTTCCTGGAAATTTTCAACAATTGATGAGAAGGAATTAGCCACTGATTGTCCTAGTCCACATTTTGCTGTTAATTGCATGGTTTCAGTCAATCGTAAAAGTTTGTCAAGATATGAAGCAGGTTTTTGACCTCTTTTTACAGCTTTAATTCCGAGCAGAAGCTGCTGACAACCAACCCGGCATGGCGTACACTGTCCGCACGATTCTTCCCTGAAAAACTCAAGGTAATTATCAAGGACATTATACATCGATCGCGAACTGTTAAAAAGCATCATAGAACCTCCTGTCGGCAGCGAAATACCTGTAAGTTTCCCTTTGAATCCGATTGCAGCATCCTTGAATTTTTTCCGAGGAACCAGAAAACCCGAAGCGCCGCCCACCTGGACTGCTTTTGTATCGCCATCGCCAAATTCGTAAACGAAATCCTGGAGGCTCATGCCAAGTTCGAGTTCGTAAATCCCCGGTTTTGGAGTATCACCCGATACCGAAAACAATTTTGTTCCTCTTGAATACTGCACACCCAGATCGTAAAATTTCTTGGCCCCGTATTTGAAAATCGTGTATGTATGAACCAAAGTTTCTACATTATTGATTACAGTTGGCATATTTTTATAACCACTCTGCGTAGGGAAAGGCGGTTTATTGCGGGGCTCGCCACGTTTGCCTTCCATCGATTCCATAAGTGCCGTTTCCTCTCCGCAGATGTAAGCTCCGCTGCCTAAAAATATATTGATGGAAAAATCGAAATTGATCTCCTTGCAGTAATACTGAAATTCGTCGATTGCTTTGTGAAGTTCGGGTAAAAGAAATTTATACTCACCCCTGAGGTAGATAAATCCTTCTTTTGCCCCGATAATATAACCACATACTGCCATGGCTGTGAGCACTTTGTATGGTACTTTCGATAATATTTCACGGTCTTTGAAAGTTCCGGGTTCACCTTCGTCAGCGTTACAGATTATATATTTTGCATCGCATTTGGCTTCTGAGGCGAGTTTCCATTTTAAACCAGTCGGAAAACCTGCGCCACCCCTTCCTTTCAATTCTGAACTAATAAGTTCATTAATCAATTCAGTCGGATTCTTTTTTATTGTACTGGATAAAACCTTTTCCCAGTCATTCTCATTACTGAAAATAAAATCGACTCTTTTAAGTTGCTGTGAAATTGCCATGACTTCAGTTTATATTTAATTCATTAATTTTCATGTATGTAGAAAGAATATCCCTTACTTTTTCAGGAGTAAGTTCGGTGTAAACTTCGTCGTTTATAATCATTGCCGGAGCTTTATGACACCATCCGAGACAGTTGGTTTCGAGAAGAGTAAAACGCTTGTCGGGTGTGGTTTCACCAATTTTTATCTTTAACATATCATGAATGGCAAACATTACCTGGTTTTTACCTTTCATGGCGCAGGAAATGGTTTTGCATATCCTTATTATGTACTGTCCTGTAGGTTTTGTCTGAATGAAAGAATAAAAAGTTGCAGTACCGTAAACTTCGGCGGCAGGGATGTCAACCTGGCGTGCAATCTCGATCATTGAATACTCTGAAAGGTATTTCTCGCGTTCAACAACAGCTTGCATAATAGGTAACAGACTTTCTCTCGTCCTCCCGTATTTTTCCGCCATGTCCTTGATTAATGCTTTAATTGGATTCATAAATAATTCATTGAGTTATAAAATCGGTTAATAATAATTGATGTTAATTTCATTGCCATCAGTCAGGCCCGGTTAGTTGAATGATTTTCTGTAGTTGCCCTGATATTTATTGCATCATCACTATGCAAAAGTAAACACATGATTAATAATAATCACAGAAAATGTTGCTTAACATGCCTGTTTTTCAGCATGTTTGTTGTAGTTTGAATGTGTTGAAAAACACATTTATTTTTTAAGCGATTTTTTTTTAATAATGAAAGTTTTTGATAAAGAGTAGCTTGTGTTTTTCAATATGGATTATTCTGAAAAGGGAATTTGTGAAAGTAAAATTTTCCAGAAAAAAGAATAAAATAAAAGCAACCTTTTTCTGAAATTTCTGTTCTTACTGGTAGCCGGAAAACTATTATCGATGTAAAAAATGAAAACAGCATTATCCCTTCATTACTTTCTTTTTTTTCTGATCTTATCATTTTCAGGAAACGCACAAATGGTTCTGGTAAGCGGAACGGTTTTGAATCAGAATTCAGGGAAGAACATTGAAAATGTAAACATTTTTGAATCGATTTCAGGAATTGGCACAATCAGTAATCAGAATGGTTTCTTTAGCCTGATGTTAAAACCTGGCAATGCAAAAATTGTATTTTCGCTGGAAGGATTTAATGAATTGACGCAAAAGATTATTGTCAAAAACGACACCACTTTATCGGTTTCGATGGTACCGGCAACCCATTTAAAATCGAAGCAAAAAGAAACGGATAATCCGAAAACCGCCGAAATGTTGAAAAAAAGCAGGAAATAGTTTTATCCGGATTCTTTTCAGCAAATCTAATTAACGACTTCTTCAATTACCTTTCCCTGGCATTTATCGGGCAAAGGGATTTTTAATATTTCCGACAAGGTGGGAACCAGGTCAATAGCATCGTATTTGCCACTGAGCACACCGGGACGGATGTTTGCACCATAAAATACCAGCGGAATATGCGACTGGTCGGTGTAATTAACCTTTTTGAATTTGTAAACAGGCTGCCATCCTTCTTTCAGCATAAAAAGGCAATCACCCGATCTTGACCTGACAAAAGTCCTGTAAAGAGGTTCTAACATCCCGTTTGCCTGTAATCCGCGTTCAAGCAGATTGGCTGGCATAGCAATGAGCACACCTTCAAATTCACTGATAAAATCGGAGGTCACTATTTCAAATTCGTTCAAATCGATTTTATTCTTCGAAAGCAATTTATGGTCGAAATAAATCTGATACTCATCGTAATATTCTATCCATTTCTGTTCACCATAAGTAATGTTAAGGTACGAAGTGAGTAGTGCAATTGTGCTCTCGATATTAAAATGATCGATCGGAAGGTGAAATTCTTCTTTTAAATAGTCAACCGGGTATGATGCGGAAGTATTGGCTGTCAGGAAGAAAAGGACATTTTCTTTGCCGAATTTTTTCTGGGTAGCTTCAACCAGTTCGGCAATTGTCCAGTCGAGATATAAATAGGTATCTTCCATTTCGAGTGAAGCGGGGCCGAATGAACCGTTTTCATAATCCATCGATGAAAAAGCTACTGTTAAAAAATCGGGGTAATCATCAGTGCCAATTCCCTCATTATTCATAATCTGAAGGGCAAAATCCTTAATCATGATATTGGCAGATGGTGTGGTTTTAAATGGCCTGAAATCTTTGGTTTCATTAATGTATTTGCTGATTGTGTGTGGGAAGATGTTGTATTTTCCGAAATAACCCTTTTCCAGCAAATAATCGTCGCGCACACTTTCAGTGTAAGTTACTTCGGGTAAAAGTGTGGTCCAGTTACGGTAACTGTATTTTTCGGCATAATTTTCACTGTTGAAAAGCCTCACCCAATCGGGAAAGTTATTTACATAAAACGAGCTCGAAATCATCCTTCCCGATTCTACATCAAACCAGTAGGCGCCATCTGCGGCGTGTCCGGCTGAAAAGATCGCCGATTCACGGTTGATTGCAACGCTGAAAACTTTCGATTTACCCATCGAAAAAATTTTCAGATTATCGGTCACAGTGCTCGACAATAATTTTTTTGGCGATGCATTTCCTTCTTTTGTGTCGGAGCCGACTGTAATATAATATTCATCTTCAGTGCATTCGGTTTCTTTCTCTCTGAACTGATCGTACCAGTTTTTATTTACAATACCGTGCATCGAAGGATTTACACCTGTAAAAAGGGTTGCCGTGCCCGATGCATAATTCTGTACATGTTGTGTGAGCCTTACATTTGTGCAGACAGTTCCCTGTGAATACAGTTTTTTGAAGCCATTTTCCCCAAATTTATTCCAGTAACGTTTCACGTAATCAGGACGCATATTTTCAACCACAATGCCAACCACCACTTTTGGTACCTTTGTCTGTTCAGGTGGTGCAGACTGGGCAGATGTCAATAAGTTGAAAAACAGTGTTAAAAGAATGAAAAATCCGAATCGGGCGTACTTCATAGTTTCTGAAATTTTGGCTGCCAAAGTAGTAAAAGTAATGATTCGAACAAAAAACAAATTTGCCCGATTTAATGATTTTTAAGCTACAATTAATTTACTGTCATTGATTTCCGGAATGTTCTGTTCAATAGCAAAAGCAATGTTTAACAGTAGCTTTTTCAAATACCTTTTAAAGTTGTGAATTACAATAATTTTATTCCCTGAAAATTTTAAATGCAATATCCGGTTGAATTTCCTTTGTTTTCGGAACTGTAACCGAGATTTTATTCCCTTCAGATTTTACTTTTTCTGTTTTGATGATATTACCGGTCCATGCACTGATCCATTTAATTTCATACATGCCGTTATTAATGCCATTTACATTGATTTGTGTTCCGCCGGCACTGTTTTTTTCGTACGAACGGATCCAGCCAAAGGCATTTTTATCGGAAGCCATCACAAAAATATCGGCGCCAATTGCCCCGGCCTGAGCTGGTTTAAAGTTTACATTAGCAAAATCGATATCGGAAACAAAACCCGAAATGACTTTGAGTTGTTGCCAGTCCTGATCGTTTAAAACGGTGTAATCCCACCAAACAGGAATTCCGGCCAATCCATTTGTAAGTGTTGCCCAGAGCGTATTATGGTAGTGAATATGATAATTTTTTTCGCGGGGCTGGTAATATTCGAGATTTGCACCCGATTCGCCGAAAATGGCAGGTTTTTCAAAGTCATTCCAGAACCGCCTGCTTGCCCACGAATAATTGTAAACACCACTCCGCATGGTATCTGCGGGGTATTTCATTTCCCAGCCCTGTGCTGGGTACATGTGGATGTTGGGAATGTCGTTCCTTTCGTAAAGTGGTTTCCTGTATTCAGTGAAACCACCGCTAAACGATGCTGTTGTCGGGTGGTTGTACGGATCGTTTTCTTTGAAATATCTGTGCGATTTTTCCACCCAATTGTAGCAATCTTCATACCTGCCTGCAGCCCAGCCGTCGGTTCCGTTCATTTCGTTAATCAGTTCCCAGATTCCCCAGCTCCGGCTGTGCGCAAACCGGGCAATCATGTACCTGTATTTTTGTTTCTGGTATTCCCACACAACCGAATCGCTGTACACATCTTCCACATCGATAAGTTTGCTGTAAGGATTTTGTTTCCACTGCGCAGCCCAGACCGTTTCGGAAAAAAGATCGTGTGGCCAGATCGCGTACATCAGTTTAATGTCATCTTTTTCAAGTATTGTTAATATCGAATCGATCCTTCCCAGTTTTTCCTGGTTGTAACGTCCCAATTCCTCTTCAATTAATCCATAACCATTTACAAAACCGCCGTAGGTTATATCCCATATTCCCAGCAGGTTGGCATTGTTTTTCGCAAATGTTCCGAAACGTTTCTCATCATTTCTCCAGGGAGAGTAAACACCCACTGCATAAAATGAGGTTCCATCGTCGTACTGGAAATAATGTGGATTTTTAACAGCTGGTTTTATCCATCCGTGGTATTCAGATTTGACCGAGGTAAATGCTGAAGGTGGCGCTTCACCTGTTCCTCCTGCATCTTTAACAAAAATCTGGTATTTGTATTCACCTGTTTCGTTGGGTGAAAACCTGATTTTCCACTTGTCAGCATTTCGAAAATTGTCGTAGAATCCATTGATCCTGATGTTTTTACCCGAAGGTGTTCTAAAAATGGCATAAACATCGATATCCGCCGGATCGTAAGGATTTTCAATCCCGACATTCTGCAGGTTGACAACGATTTCGAATTTTTCGTACTTTTTTATTGATGAAGGGTTTACCCCGGCCACTGAAATTTGTGGTTTGACACCGGGCATAAAGGTTTCGGCTGAAACTTCATTCGAAGCAAAAAATACTTCACCGCTTTTACCTACCGGAACTATTTTATAATAATAATGCCGGTAAGGTGGCAGGTCTTTGTCAACGAAAAAGGTTGTGTCTGTTTCAGCAACCATGTTGTTTTCACTGGTGGCAAATCCGGGCTGATTTCCCCTGAAAATCATGTACTTTGAAGTGTTCTGAGCATCTGTCGTTTTCCATGTCAAACGGTTATTTTTTCCGTCTTCGGTTGCTATTGTCAGATCATATATCTTAATTAAATACCAGGCAATTTTAAAATTATCCATCTCGGGTTTACACGATTTTTCCACGGCCAGACCACGGTCGATGTAAAAATCGACACTTTGAACTGTGTTGAATTTTGAATAATACGCTTTGGTCAAATCGAAAGTGTACGTGTGCCACTGGTTATCGCCCGTGATTTCTTTTTCCAAATACTCAACAGTGGGTGGTTCAACAGAATAAACCGGGCTGACAGTTATTTTTATATCGGCATCAGATTTAATTTCCATCTGAATTCTTGGATTCTCAGAAACTGAGATTGCCCTGAACGGACGAAAGTTGAACCTGTCGAAAGCCCCGTGACCTTCCGGCCGGGAAAAACCGATGTTTAAAGTCCCTCCGGTTTCGGTTAAATTGTAAGTTTTTTTTGTCTCGGTTCCCCAGATTACAAACGGAGGCCTGTTTCCCTGGTTATTCCGGAATGAGAATTCGAGCGATCCGTTTTCAAAATCGTCGGTGAACCCGATTCGCTGTGCGTATCCCGGAGTGAAAAAAAGCAGGATGAGAAATGAGATTAGAACTGTGGTTCCCAGGTTCCGTGTACAAAACAGAAAGTTGTTGAAATGGCTGGCGGTTAATGAATTTTTAATTTTTAATAGCATTGTAATCAGGTTTAGTTGTTTAAATATCAGACTTTATAAATGACTGTAAATAATGTAAAATGTTTAATCCCGGATTTTAAGATTTTCTTTTAATTTTACTTCCTTAAGCTAAATCAATTAATAACTCTAAAATTAATCAAAATGCGTACACTTCAATTTACAATCCAGTCAGTTTTAATGTCAGTATTAATTCTGTTTTCGGCATGCACATCAAAACCTAAAACCGAAGCTGCTGTTCCGAAATCGGGTGAAGGAAACTGGATTCAGCTTTTTAACGGTAAAGATTTGAACGATTGGCAGATAAAATTCAAAGGCGAGCAGTTGGGAGTCAACTACAACAATACCTTCAGGGTTGAAGACGGAATGTTGCGTGTATCGTACGATAACTGGCCTGAATGGAATGGTAAATTCGGCCATATTTTTTATAAAGGCGAATTTTCGCATTACCGTTTAAGGGTTGAATACCGTTTTGTGGGTGAACAGGCAAAAGGCGGTCCGGGTTGGGCTTACAGGAATAACGGTCTTATGTTGCATGGTCAGCCTGCCGAAACCATGGAACTCGACCAGGATTTTCCGGTGTCGATCGAAGTGCAGCTTTTAGGTGGCAATGGAAAAGATGAACGGCCGACAATGAATGTTTGCACTCCGGGAACCAACATTGTTATGGACAGTGTTTTAATAGAGCAGCACTGTACCAATTCAAAATCGAAAACTTATCATGGCGACCAGTGGGTTTCGGTTGAAGTGGAAGTTCATGGTGACAAAGTGATCAGACATTTTGTTGACGGTGAGGAAGTTCTGCATTACGAACAGCCACAACTCGATCCGCGTGATCCGTCGTATCAAAAATTGCTGGCGCTTTACGGCGATAAAATGTTGACCAAAGGTACAATCTCGCTTCAGGCTGAAAGTGGCCCGACCGATTTCAGAAAGATTGAATTACAGATTCTGGAAGAATAAATATCAGGGATTCTTTGCCGTTGATTTGATATAACTATTTTATTTTTAACGCTTTCCGGTTTGCATAATTCAAAGTAATCAGCGAAACAGTTATTACAAGCATTCCCGAAATTGAAATCCAATCAGGCTTTTCATTTTTTATCAGTATCCAGCTTAAAGCAGCTCCTGCAGGCGGAATAAGGAATTTCCAGATGTTCAGTTCCGAAACTTTTACACCGGGGCGCTGAAGCAAAGAATACCAGATAGTAAATGCCGCAGCCGACAAAAAACTGAGCCAGCCCAAAGTCAGGTAGTATGCCGGAGGGAAAGGTCCCCAATTGATTCCTTCAACCGGGACAGCCACTGCAACCATCGTCAATCCACCGATAAACAGCGAAGCTGAACTTAATACCCAGGGCGTTCTGCCTCCCTGGTATTTCGAAACCATCACATTCGAAACACCTGAAAAAATATTATTCATAAAAAGAAGCCCGATCCCGAGCAGTTCAAGTTCGTTTTTTATCTCAACCTTCGTCCGGCCAATTGTGATGATGGCAATTCCGATGATCCCGATGATTATACTTGCAGTTTTACCGGCAGTCATTCTGTCGGTTTTTATCGAAAAATGGGCCACAACCGCAATAAACAGAGGTGAAGAGCCAATGATCATCGCTCCCAGAGCACCAGGTACAAGGTTCATTCCTAAATAAAAAAATGCATATTGCGCTGAAAACTGTGTAACCGAAAGCAGCAGGATGAATTTCCAGTAAGCTTTGAATTCGTTGAACAAAATCTTTGGTTTGCCAAAATAGATGAATAGCATTAATCCCGAAATAATAAACCTGATCCCGGCAAACTGAATGGGAGAATTGTATTGTAAACCGATTTTAACATTGGCAAAAGCTGTTGACCAAAGCCAGCAGGAAAATATTGCCAGAAAGGTGGTACTGTTTATTATTTTTTTCAGATTTGACATAATATGGCCGCAAAAGTGTGAAAAATTGCAATTGGTTGTTAACCGAATTTAAAAATAGAACAAGCTGGCTAAAAATTCAGCCTGAAATTTATTTTCCGGCAAATAATTAGTCAGGTAAATCAGGAAAAAAGAATTTCGACAATTAATAATTTTACTTTTGTGCTTCAAATTTGTATTTATGTCAAGAAGAATTATCAACAGTTACGAGGAATTTGAAGCTTTGCTGGGGCAGGTAATCGGCGTTTCGGAATACATTACCATCACTCAGAAACAGATCAATGAGTTTGCCGATGCAACACTTGATCATCAGTGGATTCACACCGATCCGGAGCGTGCTGCCAGGGAATCGCCTTTTAAGACCACCATTGCTCATGGATACCTGACTGTTTCGATGCTGACATATTTATGGTATTCAATTATCGATGTCAGAAATGTGAAAATGATTGTTAATTACGGGATCGAAAATTTGCGTTTTCAGCAACCGGTTCTGGTAAATGACAGAATCAGGGCAACCGTTTCGTTGCATGACATAAAAAATCTTCGCGGGATTGCCAAAATTCAGGTTAAAATCGTGGTTGATATTGAAGGTCAGAAAAAGCCTGCATACGAAGCTTTTACCACTTTCCTCTATCATTTTCAATAGACGATTTCAGGTCAGTTTCTCCAATAAACCTTCGCAAGAATCTTCCAGAAGATCGAGCACAAGCTCGAAACCTTCATCGCCGCCATAATACGGATCGGGAACTTCATTGTATTCCCATTCTTTCCTGAAATCGGTCATTTTGTGAATTTTGCTAAGATCGGAAGGATTTCGCGCCTTATTTTTCAGGCTTTTTACATTTTGGTCATCCATGGCAATGATCATGTCAAAATTGTCGAAATCCTTGTCAGGATTGAACTGACGCGAAATACTGGTAAGATCGTATCCCCGTTTCACCGCGTGCGATTGCATCCTCTGGTCTGCCGGTTCGCCAATATGATACGCGCCTGTTCCGGCCGAATCGACTATAAATTGATTTGCCAATCCCTTTGTTTTTACCATTCCGTTAAAAACCGCTTCAGCACTAGGTGACCTGCAAATATTACCGAGGCAAACAAAAAGAATTCTCTTTTTAACCATTTGTTAAATTCAGTTTATGCTGATTCAGTGTTCCAGATTTCATACGATTTAATGGCCTGGTTCAGAAGCATTTCGTATCCGTTTTTTACTGTAGCTCCTTTTTGCAATCCCTTCGACATGAACAGGGTAACTTCGGGATTGTAAACCAGATCGAACAACAAGTGTTTCTCGGTAATGTACTCGTAAGGAATATCAGGGAATGTCTCGGTTTTCGGATAAGTTCCAAGCGGCGTTGCATTGATAATCAGCAGTCGTTCGTTCATGATCTTCCTGTCAATGTCCGGGTACCTGATTTCATTTTCTTTCAATTCTTCGATCGAAGCCGAAATGTATTCAATTCCGAGTTTGCCTAAAACATATTTCAGAGCTTTTGAAGCACCCCCGGTACCAAGAATCAGGGCTTTTTTATGATGATCGCGGAGAAGCGGCGTGAGTGATTTTTCAAAACCAAAAGTATCGGTGTTGTAACCTTTCAGAATAATTTCAGATCCAGTGCGCCTGATTTTAATGGTGTTGACTGCCCCTATTTCACGGGCTGATTCGTTTAATTCATGTAAATAAGGAATAACCTGCTCTTTGTATGGGATAGTGACATTTAAACCAACCAGTTCAGGATTGTTTTTTACAATTTCCGGAAATTTACCGATATTATCTATTTCGAAGTTGTCGTATGCAGAATCGATTTTTTCCGTTTCAAACTTTTCAGTAAAAAAACGTTTTGAAAATGAATGGGTTAATGGATATCCAAGCAGTCCGTATCTTTTCATTTTTTGAATAAAATTGTAGTGTTATTGTTATTTGCTGTTTTTTTTCTTTTGCGAAAAAAGAATTTTGGAGAATAACATTTTTCAGTTTCAAAAGTCCGGTGAAAAAGAGCAGATTTGAATACCGGTTTACCGTGAAAGTAATTATTTATGTTTTTTTGGTTTGAATTCTTCGACAATCCGGTTCAGCTTTTTGTTCTTTCTTAATTCAGGATTAAATTCATAAAGAAGTTCAACCTGTTCATAATCCTGCATCAGTGCAACGCCCAATAATCTGTAAGCTTCCCTGTCTTTTTTCTGCTCAAAAAGCAACGCTGTGAGCCGGTATTTTAAAATTGCACTATTATCGGTTTTGATTGCTTTTCCCAAAATTCTGACTGCGTGTTCAGGCTCATCGAATTTTAAATAAACATCAACCCATGTAAGCCATATTTCCTCGTTTTCGGGTTCAAGCCGCAATGCTTTTTTAAGAGCGGCCACCGCATCTGTTTTACGGTTGAAATCTTTGTAAACTTTTCCAAGAGTGAGCCAGTATTCAGAATTGAGTTCATCGAGGCTTATTGCCTTTTTTATGTATTTTATGCTTTTCTCAAAATCCTGTTCAATCCAGTAATTCAGGCCAATTCCAAACCAGGAAGTATCGTTGTTTTTGTTGATCGCGACAGATTTTTCATAATAAAACTTCGATTGGGCAAAATCATCAACATTTAGCAAACACTCGCCCAGATAACAATATGCTTCATCGTTTCCCGGTTCATGTTCAAGGTATTCCTTGTATTTTTCAATTGCTTCGAAAAACCTGCCTTCGTTTGCAAGGCTATTCCCGATATTAAACAGTGCGTTATGAAAATTGCTGTTTAAAGCATAAGCAAATTCAAAAGCTTCAATGGCTTTTTTGTGTTTTTCGACTTTGTTGTAAACAGTGCCAAGGTTAAACCAGACAAACTGGTTAAATGGGTCGATATCAAGATATTGATTGTAATACCTGATACTCTTTCTGTAATTATTCTCCTGGTCGTGGAAAAATCCCAGATCGTAAAGCGCCTGGTCGTGCAACGGGTTTGCCTTTATCGTTTTTTCGAGATAATACAAAGCTTTTGGAATATTGCCAATCTGAATATATGTGGAACTGATCTGGTAAAGAATGTCGTCGATTTCAGGTCCCGCATATTTGATGGCTTTCCTGAACGATAAAAGGGCTTCGGTTTCTTTCCCTGATATCATTTGAGCCGAGCCTTTCAGAAGGTGGACATCAGGATTGAATGAATCGACACTTTCAGCAATCTGAAGGTATTTCATCGATTTTTTGTAAAGGCCTTTGTTCATCAGTATCTGGGCATATTTCAACTGTAAAGGAACAGCGTTTGGATGAATTTTTATGCCTTGCTCTGCAGCAATCTCCGAGCCCTTAATATCCCCTTCTTCCAATAGCTGTTCGACAATGCCTTCAAATTCAGAAACATCGAAGTATTTTGTGCTTCCTGAAATGAGTGATCTTTTAAAACGGTTTACTGCTTCGAGGATTTCATCGTCGCGGTAATAGTCTCTTTCGTCCATCATATTCCCAAAATTCAGTTCGCAAAATTAACAAATCAATCGAGATAATAAAAACTCTACCCCAGGTGTTGTTCCCTCAACAGGTCGTTGACGGTTTTAACCGGGTTAAAAGTTTCAATCGGAACCTCTACAAAAAGAGTGTTCCAGTTACTCATTGCTCCGTTCCAAAGCCCGGGCAACTCCTGAGCTTTCAGTTCTTTTCCATCTTTCGATTTCTTTGAAATAAAACCTGTTGCCGGATCGGTGAACTCGTTGAGGTTAAATTTTTCGCCTTTGTAATTTTTAACTGCACAAACCAGATCGACCGGGTTAAAATGTGTTGCATGTTTTGCCATGGTTTGCTGCTGCACACTGCCGGGATCGATCTGTGAGCTTTCAATAACCTGGAGCGAAACCGTTCCGTCGCTGTTTCTTGCCCAGAACGGACCACCTCCGGGTTCTCCTTCGTTTTTTACCATACCGCACACCCGAAGCGGCCGGTTGAACTTTTCTTTCAGGTAATAATAAAGTTCTTCTTTTTCGGTGTAATACTGGTTGTTTTCGGGTTTCGTATTCAGCGTTTTTTCCAGAAAACCCGCAGCGGCTGCCAGAAAAGCGCTGTCAAGTGCCACCGGATGTTTTTCATTTAACTCTTTCTGATAAAAGAAAAGCTTTTCCTGGTGTTTGAGCAATACCCCGGCCAGCGCTTTTTTGTAATCGATGGTTGGTTGCTTTAACCTGTTAGGAACCACATTGTCGATGTTTTTTATGAAAATAATATCGGCATTGATATCGTTAAGATTTTCAATCAGAGCGCCGTGCCCGGCTGGTCTGAACAGCAGGCTTCCATCGCTTTCGCGGAAAGGTTCGTTATTTAAATCGACTGCAATGGTGTCGGTAGATGGTTTTTGCTGGCTGAATCCAACTTCGAAAGTCACTGCCAGGTCTTCTTCATAACAACTTTTTACTTCGTTAAGCAAATTCTCAAAACCGGCCTGGTGTTCGGGCGAAACAGTAAAAAGCAGTCTCACTTTTCCATGGTTGTCTTTTGCATAAGCTGCACCTTCAACCAGATGTTCTTCGAAAGGAGTGCGCCCGCCATCTTCATATTTGTGAAATTTTAAAAGTCCTTTTGGCAGCGCACCATAATTCAGTCCTTTTTCGCTCAGCAGATAATCGATTTTATTTCTGACGCTTTGTTCAGCGCCGGCTTTTTCTAAAACCGATTTCAATTCTGCTGCAAATGCAAAATTTTCGAAACCTCCGATATATTTTTTAGCGCCTTTATTCGTTTTCAGCACTTCTTCTTCGGGTATATTTTTATTCAACGAATCGAGCGCCTCGTAAAGATCTTTAAACATCCGGCTGGCAGCTCCCGATGCAGGCACAAATTTTAACGGCCTTATTCCGTGGGCGATTTTTTCGTTGTACAGATTCACTGCCTTCTCCAGGTCGGGTTCACTCAACCTGATAATCCCATTTTCCACAGTTGCTGCGTCGATTATTTTTAAATAGGGGAAACCTGTTTTAAAATTTTCAATCTGAAGAAGCACTGTATGTAGGTCACTGCCACGGTTTTCAATCTGTTTTTTATCTTTTGCCGAAAACATGGATTTTGCAATTTTAATTTTACTAAAATTAGAAATCTATTCTTAATCGTGAGCGCCGGAAGGTATCTGATTCTGATAATTTATCAACTTTTTTTTAACACATTTGGCGTGATTGTCTGAGCCAATGATTTTTAGCTACTTTTGCAACTTCAGAAAAAGTGATGGAACAACACAGCTTTGTTTGGGGACACAATAAACGGTACAACGATTTTTCGACTTATTTCAGGAACATATTTTCGGAAAGGGTACAAAAGGTGTCTATCGATGCCGGTTTTACCTGTCCGAACCGCGATGGTAAAAAAGGATTGGGTGGATGTACTTACTGCGATAACAAAACATTCAAACCTGATTATACAAATCTGAAAAAAAGTGTTTCGAAGCAGGTGGAAGAGGGGATAAGCTTTTTTTCGAAAAAGTACGAATCGATGAAGTATCTTGCATATTTTCAGGCATATACAAATACTTATGCACCGGTTGAAGATTTAATAAATATCTACAACGAAGCGCTGAAACATCCGAAAATCGTTGGCCTTGTAATTTCAACCCGGCCCGATTCGGTTGACAGTTCGCTGCTTGACTTTCTTGCCGGATTAAGCCGGAAAATGTATGTAATGGTTGAGTTTGGCCTTGAATCGCATCTCGACAAAACACTTGAACTTGTCAACCGTTGTCACTCTTTTGGCGATTCGGTGCGTGCACTGGAAGAAACCTCGAAAAGAGGAATAAATAACTGTGCCCACCTTATTCTGGGACTTCCGGGTGAAAACAGGGAAGACTGGCTTGAACAGGCAAGGTTAATATCGGAGTTACCTGTTAAAAACCTGAAATTGCATCAGTTGCAAATACACCGGCAAACGTTGATGGAAAAGCAATACAAAACTGATCCTTCTCATTTTCATATTTTTACAGTTGACGAATATGTTGAATTGGTTGTGGATTATCTTGAATTGCTGAATCCCTCAATTATCGTCGAACGCTTTGTAAGCGAGGCCCCGTCGCACATGGTGGTTGCGCCAAATTGGGGACTGAAGAATTTTGAGTTTGTTGCCAAAGTCGAAAAAAGGTTGAAAGAACGCGACACCTGGCAGGGAAAGAAGTTTAAAGATTAAGTTCGGGTAAGATATGAACCGCTTTAAATCAGATTTTTTTGAACCTGAATAGTTTTCAACTTTCTCTTGAAACAGCGAGCTTAAAAGCAGAATTAATGGTAACGTTTTTGTTTTAAATAAAGAAGTGTAGAATCAAAATGACAATGATATTCGAAATAATAATAAAGCCGAATCCCTGAAAAATATACCTGCTCAAAAGTTTGTTCCCGAACGATTTGGCATAAAACATCTTCAACACATTATTGCTCAGGATGGCCTGGAAAGTCGCCATTCCGATAAGAACCGGCGTTACATCATATTTACCCTGGAAAAGGTTTAGAAGGAACGGATCGATATCAGTAAAACCGACAACAAACGATAAAATGTTTAATCCCTGCGAGCCATAATGTTGGATGGTGTATTGCGTGATAAATGAAAACAAAACATACAACAGGGCAAAAATAACGGCTACCTTAAATTCAAGCGGATTTTTATCTTCAAGTATATTGTTTGTAACTGCTGCCGACTTTTTGGTTTTTTTAAATCGGTAATAAAAGAAATAGGCTGTACCCAACGAGATTAAAAACATGGTAATAAACCATGCCGAAACGGCAATTCCAACCTCTGAATTGAAAATCAGCAGCAAAATATAGATGCGCAAAAACATCATTGCTGTTGCAATAATAATGGCAGCGGCATATTCACGATAGTTAGTGTCCGATTCTTTGCTTTTGCGGGCCAGAATGATCGTGGTTGCGGTGCTGCTGTACAATCCGCCGAATAACCCGGTGATCAGCAAACCTGCATCGGGAAAGACAAATTTACGCAGGATGTAACTCAGGTACGAAATTCCTGAAATCACGACAATTGCCAGCCAAACTTTGTAAGGCGAAAGGTTGAGGAATGTGAAAATCTGCTTGTCGGGCAAAGCCGGCAGAATAATACCTGCGATAATTATAAATTTGGAGAAGGTAATAAATTCCGACCGATCTATTTTTTTTGAAAATCCCCTGATGGCGCCTTTCGATTCAATTAAAATCAGGATCAGTACAAAAAACAGAAGCGACAACCAACTGGGTTGTGTGATTACGAGCAGCGGGATTACGTAAATCAGCATTGCAAGTAAAACCGTGGTTAATCCGTAGTTATTCTGGAATCTGATTTTCTGGTAATAAAAAATGGCAAGAAAAGTTGTAACTGCCAGACCGCCTGCAAGATACAGGTACATGTTAACTGGTTCGGCAACCAGTAAAACAAAGCCCAGCATTCCGATAAAGAAAAAGGTACGGTCTGTGCCGAAAGTCAATTGTTCCTCTTTGTCGGAATACTGTTTTCGTTGTTCAAGACCAACAATAAAAGAGAAGACTGCCGTCAGCAGGAACTGAACAAAAAGCGGAGGTATTTCCTGGAAGATATTTGTCATCTCACTCATAAAATCAGATTTTACTCGAAAAATGTGTTAAATGCAACTGCAACAAAATAAGCCGCTGCCGCCGCAACAAGCCCGATCGAAGTGACTTTTACTGCCCCTTTTACCGGTGGTTGCCCGGTAACCCTGCTTTTCAGAAATCCAAACACAAACAGACAAATGGTGGTAAATACAATTGAAACAAGTAAACCACTGTGCGGTGTTTGTGTAAAAAAGTAAGCGGACAACGGCAGCAAACCCCCGACAAAATAAGCCAGACCAATGGTCAGCGCTGAATTTCTTGCCCTGTTCGGATTTGGTTTTTCGAGCCCGAGTTCAAATTTCATCATAAAATTTACCCAGTTGGTTTTGTTTTTTGAAAGTTCTGTTGCCAGGGTGGTCTGTCCTTCTGCACTGATCCCGTATTCTTCAAATATTTCCTTCACTTCCTGTATTTCTTTTTCAGGAACTGTTTCCACTTCGTCGTACTCACGCTGCAATTCGCTCTGATAATGCTCCTGCTCGGTTTTTCCGGCCAGGTACCCACCCAATCCCATGGCAATGCAACCTGCAACAATTTCAGCAATTCCGGCAGTTATTACAATAGTGTTGCTGCTAACCGCACCGCTTAAACCTGCAGCTAATGCAAAAGGAACTGTAAGCCCGTCACTCATCCCAATAACCACATCGGTAATAAATTCAGAACTTTTCAAATGTTTTTCGGTGTGTGCCATCTCAGTAAATTTTAAATAAAAATCAAGCTTAAAAGATAAATAAAAATCATGGAAGTTATTCCCTGAAATAATGTTGCCAAAGTGTGAGTTTTATAACCCATTTTTACATCCATTCCCGAAAACTGTGTCACCACCCAGAAGTAGCTGTCGTTTACATGCGAGATGGTCATTGCCCCGGCGCCGGTAGCCATTACAGCCAAAACCTTTCCGATGAGCGAATCGAGTCCGATGGAAGCAAGTAAAGGAACCACTATTGCCGATGTTGCGACCATTGCCACTGTTGTTGAACCCTGCGCAGTTTTAAAAGCGGCAGCAATAATAAATGGGAGGAATATTCCAATTTGGTAAACTGCCAGCAGATTTCCCAGCGTTTCTCCTAATTGTGCTTCTTTTAAAATAGTTCCAAAAGCGCCGCCAGCCCCGGTAATGAGTAAAATGGGTGCCGCCGCTGAAATTCCGTCGCCTATCCAGCCGGTGAGTGTTTCATTATTGAATTTCGGAAAAAGCAGGAAAGAAAACAGTAATCCAATCAGCAAAGCGTTTATTGGTTGTCCGGTAAAATCGAAAAACACGGAGATGAAGCCTTTTCCCAAAGGTTCGGTCGGGTAGGTGGCAACCGAACGCAAAGCAATTAAAACAATCGGAAGGACAATGGGAAGCAACGATTTTAAGGCAGATGGCAGATTAATGTCGATTCTTGTTTCCTGGTTTTCAGAATTAACGGTTTCTGCAAAAGGATAGCTTTTGGCAAGGCACGAAGCCCAGAAGTAACCGGTTATCATTGCAACAGCGGCAACCAGAAGTCCGGAAAGAATTACAAAACCAAGCTGGTTCTCCAGACCGAGATTTCCGGCAGCGGCAATGGGTCCGGGGGTGGGAGGGACAAAAGTGTGTGTTGCGTACAAACCTGTGGCAAGTGCGATTGAAAGTGCAACCGACGATTTTCGTGTTTCTGCAGCCAGCGATTTTTTTACCGAAGCCAGTATTACAAATGCCGAATCGCAAAAAACAGGGATTGAAACAATGTATCCGATAATCGACATTGCCAGCCCGGGATATCTTTTCCCAACAAGTTTCAGAACAAGTGAGGCAAGCTTTATTGCAGCTTTCGATTTTTCGAGAATAATTCCGATCACCGTGCCTAAAACAATCACGATTCCGATCGATGCCATGATGTTGCCGAACCCGGTGGCAATGGTTACAGCAATCTTTTCAATTGGTAAACCGGCCATTGCACCTGCAAGGTACGATGCAAAAAGCAAAACAATAAATGGATGTAAATTAAGTTTTGTTGTTCCGAAAATGATGAATAAGACAGAAACCAGCAAAACCACAATCAGCCAGTAAGTTTCCACTTTATCTGGTAATTAAAGTTCCGTAAAGTTGGGTTTATCGGGAATAAAGATGACCGGAACACCGGAAATAAATCCTTTCAGCCACTGCGCGCAATATTCCATGCCAGCTTCCTCTGATTTAATATGCCCTATAAAAATTACCGCCTTGTTTTTTGCCTGTTCTGCCGCATCGTTGGTGTATAAATAGGTTTCCCATTCGGGCGCTTCACCGCCGATAATCACTTCCACATCAGGATTTTTCAACATCTGAATATGACTTTGTCCGCCAGGTGCTCCAGCCATAAATGCTATTTTACTGAATTTCATATCCGGATTTCCGATCATGCGGATGTTGTCCATCTCAAATTTCTTTTTGAGTTCTTTGGCATATTTACCAACTGTTGTTTCCGGAATTTTAAAAAAGGTCAGCGAACCATCGACTGCATATTTTTCAAGTCCGAGTTTATCGATCATCCCTTTCGAAATCCCATCGGGTTCTGTCCGGTGAATATGGTCGTGAAACCTGAAAATAACCAGTTTATTATCGTTGATGAATTTCATTTTTTCCAGAAACACAGGATCATCTGAAAGTGCGTCAGTTTCATCAAGGTGATTGTAAAAAACGGGTTCGTGGGTAATAATGAAATTACAGTTTTGCTTTACCGCTTCTTTTAAAACATTCATATCGGCAAACATGCAGGTGGCAATTCCTTTCAGAGGTGTTTCGGGATTGCCGGTTTTAAAATTATCCACAGTTTCAGTTGCCCACTCGCAGGTGACATGTTTTTTAATCAGATCAGCAACTTCCTGCGGTGTTTTAGGGTGAGTGGTTTGTGAAAAAAGGAACAGGGGTAAAGAAAGAAACAGAATACTGATGATTTTCGTTTTCATCGATTTAAGTTTTATTGGTTCAGGTTAAAAGTAATGGAATTTTGCGGGGATACAAAATATATAAATTCTTTATGATTTTCCCCAAACCCCGGCAACCGGCGAATTGCAGAATTTACATTTCCCATTCACAATATTGTTTTGGGTAATTGTGTATCCCTTCCGTTCTACAACCATTTTATTGCACTTCGGGCAAAAGGTATTTTCGGTGCCCAGACCCGGAACATTTCCCACGTAAACGTATTTTAATCCTTCCTGAATCGCAATGTCGCGTGCGCTTTTCAGAATATTCACCGGAGTCGGAGGAAGTTGCGTGAGTTTATACAACGGCTGGAACCTGCTGAAATGAAGCGGGACTTCCTCAAAACCATTTTTCATCAGCCAGCCGCACATCCTTTTTATCATGTCCAGATCGTCGGTCCACGAGGGAACAACCAGGTTGGTGATTTCAAGCCAGACTCCTTCGTTTTTCATGGTCACCAGACAATCGAGAATCGGCTGGAGTTTGCCTGCATTCAGTTTCAGGTAAATTTCTTCGCTGAACGATTTCAGGTCGATGTTGGCAGCATCGATGACTTTGCAAAGCTTCAGCAGCGGTTCTTTGTTGATGTATCCGGCGGAAACCAGTACGTTTTTTATACCGGCCTGCCGCGCCAATGTTGAAGTGTCGGTAGTGTATTCGTAAAAAGTGATCGGTTCGGAATAAGTGTAAGCAATCGAATCGCATTTATTGGCAATACAGTTTTCAACAACTTTTTCAGGTGGAAGGTCGTAATTTGTGGTTTCATCGGGACTTTTTTGCGAAATGGTCCAGTTCTGGCAATACAGACAGGCCAGGTTACAACCTGCAGTGGCAATCGAAAATGCGTTGCTGCCGGGTAAAAAATGGTTCAGTGGTTTCTTTTCGATGGGATCGACATGAATGGCGCATGGATTCCCGTAGGCAGTTGACCAGAGTTTGCCCTTTTTGCTTACCCTGTTCCTGCAATCTCCGGCTTCTCCTTCCTTGATATCGCATTCGTTCGGACAAATCAGGCAGCGAATTCCTTTTGGCGTTTCGGTATAAAACAATGCTTCCTTGGTCCATTTCCTGCCAACTTCTGGCGATATACTTTCTGAAAATGAAGCTGATAAAGGATTGCAGAAACAAAATCCGCCTGCCCCCCAGAATGCCGTTTTGAAAAATTGCCGCTTGTTCATTTGTTTTAAAAATCAAAAAAAGTATTTCAATTATTTCTGACTCTCCCTCTTCTCCCTCTCTTCGCGAAGAGAGGGACGATTGTGTCGCAGACGCAATCAGGGTGAGTTTTTCAAAAAATG
>JBBIPU010000033.1:26011-30224 GCA_037442685.1 Draconibacterium sp.
AGAGAGGGACGATTGTGTCGCAGACGCAATCAGGGTGAGTTTTTCAAAAAATGGTTTACCTGTCTCAACCAATGAATTTAATTGTTTTTATTCCGGTACGAAAATCAATGTCAAAAGATACTTGTTTTTCGGATTGAATATGCCATCGAACCACTCAAAATATTTAATGCAGCCACTGCCAGACAGGTTAAAAACAGCCCTGCTAACGGAATCAGCACAATTGCAGTAAGGAAGGCGCCAAATGCTGAACCGGCCAGATCGGTGCCGTAATTTAAACCCGAAGTTTCGCTGTAACTCTTATCAGTCAATTTTGAAGCCAGCAGAAATTCAAAACCGATGGCGGCAGCAAGCACAAAAACAAGAATAAAAAACAGGAACTGTGCCGCCAGTTTTAACCCGGCGATCAAAGCGATTATTTTGATCAGAAGTGGCAGAAGCACCGCAAATGCTGCAAGACCAAACTGAATGCCGTAAAAATATTTTATATCATCGATACCGGTTTTAAGTTTGAGGGTACTTCCAAAAGCAAGTCCGCCCATAAAAACAGCAAAGAAAAAAGCCGTTGAAAGGTAAATGCTCCCGAAATAGATCTGGTAGGCAAGCATCAGCGAAATTTCGAGCGATGCAGCGGTGAAACCCCCGGTGTAAAGCCCGGAGGTTATTCTGTTCATTTTTAAAAACAGCAGAAAAAACAAAACCACGGGAATAATTACAATGATTTTGTATCCCGTTCCGAAATAGCTCAGCCAATGGTCAATCTGCCGGATAAACATGTACGGCGAAAAATCGCGGTTGATTTGTGTATCCTTGTTCATCTGTTCTGTAATTGTCCGGCTTCTTGCCGCCAAAAGTTCATCATCGATGTAATACTGGTTGACATATTCTGTTGGTATCCCTTTTTCGGCAATCTTTGCTGAAATGTTGGTTGTAAGTGGTTGATCTGATGCCAGAAAATAGTTTTTTTCACCGGTCAGCACCAACACATTCGTGAAATACGTTCCTAATGTTTTCCTCAGAGTTGAGTTGACTTCAAGCGCATTTTCTTCCGCGTAATTCACAGTGGCAGGTAAACCTGTACAAATCACAGTTTCGTTATTGCACAGTTTTTTGATGATTCTGAAAAATTCGGAAGTGTAGAACCTGTTCATTCCAAGCGAGTTGGGCGGAGGAAGGTTGATCAGGATAACATCGAATTTCTGGTCAGAATTTGCGATGAAAGTCCTGATATCCGATTTTACAATGTGTAGATTTGGCGAGTTCAGAACAGAATCATTCCAGTGTTTTAATCTTGATAATATTTCAGGATTGATTTCGAGATAAGTAATACTTTCAACGTTGTACTTGTTAATTTCTTTGATCATTCCCGAAATACCGCCTGAAACAAGCAAAACATTCCGTGGATTTTTGTGCTGAATCATGGCAAAATGAACCGCTTCTTCGTTCATCATCATGTTATCGGTATAAAACTGAAGATCGTTGTTCTCGTACACGTTGAATTGCCCGGCCTGTCTGGTGATTACAAGGTTGCCATAACGTGTGCTTTGGTTTGAAATGATTTCCTGGTTGGGGAAAAGCATCTTTTTTATCAGATTATCAGGGTTGAAAATGAAAATTAAAACAGGTATTACAATTCCCGGAAGAATAAGTTTCAGTTTCAGGAATCTGGTTTCGTTTTCAATCATAAATGCACCGGCGATCAGAACAGTTCCGGTTGTCAATCCGAAAATCTGAAATGAATTAAAGAATCTTCCTAAAATCAGACTGAAAATCAGTCCTCCGGCAAGGCTTCCCAACGATTCGAGAGAATATGCCCTGCCGGTGAGGTTGTCATTTTTCGATACGGAATAAATAGTTGAAAAAGCGGTGAACAGAAACCCCGAAAGAAAACAAACCGGGAAAAGAATCAGGAATACCGCAACCACTGACATTCCAAGGCTTACCATTGTTCCGGGCGGGAAAAGCATATTTTTAAGCCAGTACAAAGTGCCGGTCATAATAGCCGGAATAACAGTCAGTGTGACCAGCATGGTTATTCCGCGAACAAAAGTAAGTTCTGAAAAATCAGCTTTCCGGCCTGAAAAAGCGCCCCAGCCGGTAAGCAGCATCCAGCCGGCCATTACAATTCCCAGAACAAGCTCATTGCCAGATAAAACACTGATAAATTCCCTGATAAAAATTACCTGGTTGATCACGGCCACGACTCCCAGAAGAATCAGCAAAATCCTGAATTTTTCTGCATTATTTTTCCAAAAATGCTTAGTAAGAAAAAACACCCTTCGACTACGCTCAGTCTGACTGTCACCCTGAGCGTAGTCGAAGGGTGTTTCAGATGTATTTTCTTTAATTCCATCCTTTTTCTGGTTTTTTGACAGTGCTTTTTCCGGAAACGTGAAATAGTATTTCAGGTGCCATGAAAGGTGAAAAAAGGAAATGATCACCATTCCTATTCCAAAGGCGACATGCCATTGCATCAAGGTGTCGTAACCAGGAATTTCAAGTTTGTAATTCACTTTTACAACGCTTAACATCCCTAATAAGCCTGAAACGAGGAAGGTGATCAGCAGCAGATAATTCCAGAATTTGCGGTGTGTTTTTCGCGGAAATATTTTCCACGTTGAAAACAGCCAGGTAAAAAGATAAGCCAGGATAGTAATGACAGTAACGGGAAAAAGCGGGTAGGCTGTGTTCATTTTTCTCCGCTTAACAGTTCTTTTTCACTGAAAACAAGCGCTTCATAAGTATATAAATCGGCTGTCTTCCAGCCATTCCAGCCAATTCCGGCTTTGTCCTGTGCACAATGACCAAGGAATTCTTCCTTGCTCCAGTTGGTTTCGGCAGCAACCTGCGGCAGAAAAGTTCCGCTGTTCCGGCCTTTGATCATGTAAATTCCCTGTTTGCCCAGTTCAAATTCATCAATCGAACTGATCTTTTTCAGCGGAGTCAGCACCGAAATCTCTACTTCAATATCTTTTAATTCGTTCTGTTTTACAGGAGAAAAACGGGTATCCTGAAAGGCAGAAGCCAGCGCCATGTCCTGAACAACTTTGTACAACGGTTCTTCGGACACAAACCTGCCCACACATCCACGGAGTTTGTCATTTTTAGTAAGCGTAACAAAGGCGCCACATGAAGTTTTTGCTGCATCCGATATTTTATTCTGATCAATTTGCGGAAGATCTTTGTTGGTCAGTTCACATTCAATGGTTTCCCGGGCAAGTTGTAAAAGTTCCTTTTTATCGTCGGGAGTGAGCAAAAAACCCTGCGCGCCTTTTTTATTTTCGTTCAATGTAAAAACAAAGGAATGATAACCGACAACTCTTTGTTTGTCGCCGTAAGTTGTGTTATCTCCTGAGTTTGCATATTTTACATGCTGAATTTCAACTCCCGGCGTTTCTGAAGTAATGCAAAGCAAGGTAAGTACCGAACTCCAGCCGCAGCAACTGGTGGCAAGTCCCGGAATGTTTTTATCCGCATTCCCGTTGATCGTTGCAGCGAAAATTTCAGGCGAATTGGTTGCAATGGCATCTCCGGTAATTTTATCGGTTTTAATGGCATCGGCATAACCGGGGTAGTGCGAAAAATCGGAACTGATCACAAACAGGTTGTCTTTGTTGAAATAAGGTTTTAACGATTCAGCTATTTTCTGACAGGTGGCAGCTGACTGTGTGCTGATAATTACCGGGACGATTTTAAAAGGTTTTTTCAGCCGGTACTGAAGAAACGGAAGCTGGACTTCGATGCTGTGTTCCTTGCTGTCTGCATCGGGATTGAATTTGATATACTTATTTTTCCCGATCAGCTGGTTTGCCAGTTCGGTGTCAACCTCAACAATTCCGAGCGGAGTGCGGAAATTGCCTTTGTTGTAAATGGAAGCGCCGTTCATTACAATGTGGTGGCTTGTACCAATGATAAAAATCCTTTGGTAAGTTCTGTCGGGATCGAGTTTTGCATAAGCCGAAGCTGCCACATCTCCCGAAAAAACATAACCGGCGTGCGGAACGATGATCACTGCAATTTTATCATCAACCGTTTTATCTTTTGCCTCGTTAAAAAACTGGTCAAGTTGTGCTTTCAGGCTTTTTTCATCTGCCGGGTAAAAACTGCCGGCCACCACGGGCTGACGCAATCCCGATTGTTCCTTATTCTGCCCCTGACAGCCGAAAAACAGCAGAATAAGAAAGATGGTGCAGAATATTGATGTTCTCATTGCTGT
>JBBIPU010000034.1:0-30017 GCA_037442685.1 Draconibacterium sp.
TTTTTTTAACAGGTAGATTTCTCTCCCGATAACATCGGGATCGAAATGACAAGAAAAAAGAATCTGGTATTGGCAGAGTCCACACATTCTTAGCTTAAATCGGAATTTGACCCCTTTGGCTGTAGCCATTTCCCCTCAACAGGGGAAACAGCTTTGAAATAATGCGGAACATCACTTACTCAGCACTAACCTGGTTCAAAAAATGCTCCCATTAGAAGGGGAGCTCCCGACAGGGTGAAGGGTCACGCAAAAAATCGAAATAATATAAATCTGTTATTTGCAGCAATGTGAAGAATCTGATCTGATTTTTTTTTCTCCTGACTTCAATGTTAAAAAATAAATGAAATTAAATGCTGATCAACTTTGCCAGGGATTTACAATCCCAGAATTTCGCTGATCTCCGACATCGATCTCAGGGAAATTCCGACAAATTCATCGAGCGGAATCCCGATCTTTTCGCATTCAAGAATATTTTCCCTTTTAACCGAAGCTGCAAAAGCTTTTTGCTTCATCCGTTTGGTAACCGACGAAGTTTTTACACCTGCCACTTTTTTATCGGGGTAAACAAGAGCGGTTGCCGTAATCAGCCCGGTGATTGTTTCGCCAGCAGCAAGTGCATGTTGAAATTGAGTTGAGCGTTCTTTTCCTGCGGCTACTTCGTTGTGCATTACAATGGCATCAAGCATTTCATCTGTGATTTTTCCTTTCAGCATTTTTTCGGCGTACGGTCCGTGAGTGTAAGGATCGGCATTTGTAATTTCCACATCAATGTCGTGTAAAAGACCGGCAATTCCGTATTCATCTTCGTTTGTGCCAAGTCGCCCGGCAATACCGCGCAATACAGCTTCCGATGCATAACAATGTTTCAGCATATTTTCCGAACTGATATTATCATTCAGTAATTTAACGGCTTCTTCTCTGGTAATCATTTTATTACAGTTTAAGTTGATTTTACGAGAGGATAAATTTATAATTAATTTTGCTTCTTTTGTTTTTGAAATTGAAATACAAACAAACTAAGAATGGTAGAAATAGAGCGTAAATTCCTGATTAAAGACGGATTGCTGAAATTATCGGGAAAAGGGAAAAAAATAAAACAAGGTTATCTTTCGGTTGATCCGGCAAGAACTGTGCGGGTGAGAATGACAGACAGTGAGGCATTCCTTACAATTAAAGGAAAGCCCGAAGGAATTGCCAGAATTGAAATGGAATACGAAATACCTGTAAATGATGCTGAAGTTTTATTAAAAATGTGCCTTTATTATCCGGTTGAAAAAACACGTTTTAAAGAAAAAAATGGTGAAATGACTTGGGAAATTGATGTTTTTGAAGGAGAGAACAAAGGATTGATTCTGGCCGAAATTGAACTTGATCATGAAGATCAGAGAATAGATTTGCCCGGTTGGATAGGGGAGGAAGTAAGTTCTGATTCAAGATTTTATAATTCTTCGCTTTGCAAAAAACCGTTTTCAAAATGGTAAAATCGTCTAAATGTTTGATTTAAGTTAATTTAGAAGTCACTGCTTAATAATTTCACTTCTCAAATAACATAAATTCTATTTTTGCGTTTTTTTTTGAACAGAAAGCTAAAAACTATATAAAATATGATTTTCGGAAAAGTGAAGACTCTTTTGTTCTTTATTTTGGTTTTAATTATCTCACAGCAGGTTAGCAGTCAAACTACAGAAAGAAAAAATGACGACAAATCCCTGCAAATGGGAATTCAGATTCTTAAACGCTATTTTTACGAAGATAACCACTGGTACATTGCAAAGCCGGCAATGGCAAAAGACGTCAGGGGATTGATCAATTTCATCGAAGATGATCCGATCGATACAGTAATTTCAAACATTTACAAAACATTTCCAGAGAAACAGACTTACGTTTTCAGGTTGCCTGAATATGTGCAGGACAGTTTGAATGTTCAGGGTTATTTTCCTGTTAACATGGTTGAAAAAAGAATCAGTGAAATCAGCATACAGTTACAAAAGGATTTCAAAAACCGGCAGGTCGGCATCCCCAATTCAATAACCCCTGAACTGGAAGAAGAACTGAAACTTGTTCCAAAAGATAAGGGAATGCAGCTTTTTACAAACGGAATATACCAAATGCCTCAGGATCTGGTGATTCCGGATGTTATTCCGGATTCGGTGCTTAATTCGCCGGCTGCATACGAAAGACTGGTGAAAACCGATAGTATCAGGGCCGTTTATGTTGAACAAAAAAGAATAAGCTACAACGATTCGGTATTTTCGGCTTACCGCGATTCTCTTTCAAATGCGTTTAGTCAGCAAACTTACGAGAAGGAATTCAGTTACCAGGTCAGGCGGCTGACCGATTCGGTTAAGGTAAACAATTACAATATTTTACGTGCATATAACGAAATGGTGGTTAATTCGGTTAACGATTCAATCTCAGCAGTTCTGGGATCGCTGGCCGATTATGCCGATTATATTGATTCGACAAAAATTTCACTTTTCAATCTGAACGGAAATTCCTCGGTAATTACTTTAAAAAGCGGCGATGAAAATTATGAGCGGTTCTGGCTGAAAAATGTACAGAACGATTCGCTCAGCGTACTTGTCAGAAGTGTTGGCAAGCGTGGCATGTTCATGCTCATCGATGATGGTGTCACTATTTCGAGGTACAAACAGAAGGAAACCAAGAATTTTGATTTCAGCAGTCTTGAAAAAAATATAGCATCATTGAAGGCTGTCGGGAATACTTACCAGGTTGAAACACCCTGGGTAATTGGTGGTGACGGCCACCTTGGATTTTCGCAGACCTACCTGGCCAACTGGGAAAAAGGTGGACAAAGCGCGATTGCTTCGCTGCTTGTTCTGAGAGGTTATGCAAATTATAAACGCCCTGATGGAAAAATAAAATGGGACAATTCCGGTGAGTTGCGAAACGGGTGGATCAGGCCAGGTGGAAAAGGATCGGAAGTACAAAAAAACGACGACAAATTTGAAATAACATCGCGTTTTGGTGTAAGTGCGTATAAAAACTGGTATTACAGCAGCGAGTTTAACTTTAATACGCAGTTATTTAACGGGTACGTTTATCCGACAGAGGATAATCCCGTGCCAATTTCAGGATTCCTGGCCCCGTCGAGGTTGTTTTTCAAGTTGGGTATGGAATACACCGCTTCGAAAAATTTTTCACTGATGCTGTCACCTCTCACAATCAAAAATGTTTATGTACGCGATACCACCAAGTTCGATCAGACCAAATTTGGGATTGAGCCTGACCGTAAAAGCTTTTGGGAACCCGGTTTGAACACCGATATTTATCTTAAAAAATCGTTTAAGGAGAACATCACCTACGAAACAAAGTATAAAATGTTCATCAATTATAAAGAACCTTTCCGGAAATTCGATATTAACTGGGAAAACAATATTGCAATCAAACTGAATGAATTTATCAATATGAGGTTCTTACTGCAACTGATTTACGATGATGATGTAAAATTCCCGGTTTTTGATGAGAACAACGTTAAAATCGGTGAGAAAACAAAATTACAGGTAAAAGAATACTTTTCGATTGGCTTTGCCTATAAAATAAATCACAATGTAATGCATTCAAAACGAATACGTTAAAACCATAAACCGGCGATAACAAAAAGTCCATAAATTACGCTTGCAATTCCGTTCATTGTGAAAAAGGCCAGATTTACCCTGCTCAGATCGTTGTGTTTAACTAAAGTGTGCTGATAAACAAGCAGTCCGATAAAAATTGCGGCGCCTGCAATATGTAACCAGTTTGCAGGTGTTAGAATTGCCACAATTACAACAAAAACGGCAGAAAGGAAATGAATGATTTTGGCAACAAGAAGCGCTCTTTTTTTTCCAAGTAACGAAGGGATCGATTTCAGGTTTAAATTTTTATCGAAATCTTCGTCCTGAAGCGCATAAATAATATCGAAACCGCTGACCCAGAAAAACACTACCAGGCTCAGCATGAGAGGCAACCAGTCGAATTTTCCGGTAACGGCAAGATATGCGCCCACCGGTGCAATTGCAAGTCCAAGACTTAAAACGAAATGGCAAAGTGGTGTAAAACGTTTTGTGTAGCTGTAAAAAAGAATGACAAACAGGGCCACAGGCGAAAGATAAAAGCAGAGAGAATTAATAAACCATGTTGTACCTACAAAAAATAAGGCGTTTAAAATAACAAAAAGCAAAACCGATTTTGGTTCAAGAATGCCTGCCGGAATTTCTCGTAAAGCAGTTCTGGGATTTTTTTTATCGAATTCGCGATCGAGAAACCGGTTGAAACCCATTGCAGAATTTCGGGCAAAAACCATGCACAGTAAAACAAGAAACAGCAATTTCAGGCTGATGTTTGAACTGTCCTGCCGTACCCCGAAAAAGAAACCTGTAAGCGCAAATGGCAAGGCAAATATGGTATGTTCGAATTTAACCAGTCGCGAGTAGTTTATTAATTTTCTCATTCTGAATTTTCAATAGCGGGTAAAAATAAAAGATATTCCGGAATTTATTTTCATTGATTTATTGCGTTACAAAATAAATTAAACCCGAAAAAGAAAACTGGTTTTAATTAACTTTGAAAAAAGTTCGTAAAAATGAAAAGAATTAAAAGATATTACACTTTGAATGCCCGTCCGGAGGATGTGTACAATGCTTTGACAAACAAAAACATGCTTGAAATATGGACCGGAGAAGATGCTGAAATGGAACCAGTTGCCGGCACTGCTTTCTCATTATGGGGAGGTAGCATATCGGGTGTGAATATTGAATTCGAAGAAAATAAAATGATTGTTCAAAAGTGGTTTTTTGAAGGCGAGCCCGAAGATTCGATTGTTACGATAAAACTCCATCCGCAAAAAAAAGGTACAAGCATCGAATTGTTACATACAAACATTCCCGATGAAGCTTTTGAAAATATTTCTGAAGGTTGGGATGAGGATTATTTTGGCGCTTTAAGAGAATTATTTATTTGAGCGATATAAAATTACTCGAACCGGAGTGGCAATGGCTGGGTCGGTTCAAAGCTGTAAAACTGCTTTTTCGATTGTTCATCCAATACAAAACCAACCAAATTCATATCGTCAGGATGGAAAGGATAAAATGCCAGTCGCAGCTGGATAGTCTTGATAACCAGGTTTTCGTTGTGAATTCTTATCCCCATTCCAATGCCGGTGTAATAATCCTGCGTTAAGATAAACTCTTTATTCGAACCGATTATTCCAATATCGGTAAAACCAAAAAGAGCCATATTGAATTTGTAAAATTCTCTGTTCAGGAAAAGTACATATTCAAAATTAAAGTTCAATCGCTGCTTTCCGATTGCCTGTCTGCTCCTGAATCCTCTTATCTGATCATTTCGGCTGAGATTAAGATTTTCAATTTCAAGCCGGTGTATTCCAATTGTGTATTCAGCATCGATAAATAAACGCGACCCTTTTTGCCCTGTTTTCAATAACTTCGAAATAAAATTGATTCTTGCATCAACCTGGCCCTGTTCAAATCCCCTTTTACTGTAATAGGTTCCGAAATCACCTTCCATGTACAAATAACCCTTTCTGTTAATGAGCAGGTTCCCGTTCGAAAGCAGCAAATGAGCATAATGACGGTTGCCGAATTCATTAATATCATAACCATAAACAATTTCATTTTTAAATCCTTCAGGAATATCTTCCGTAATGCCGTAACTATAAACGAGTTCATCCTGAATGAATCTTCTTTGAGTGAAAGTGATGCTGCCTAAAATAAAACTCCTGTTTGAAAAGTAGTTGATATCTCCGTTTTTTACCGGTGGCCGTGAATTAAACTGCTGAGTTTTGAAACCTGTCGAGAGTACAATCTGAGCGTTTTCGGGACTGTCTTTTTTAACCTGAAAACTGCGGGCTCCCCAGCCACCATAATAAGAAAAATCCATCGGTAACTCAGAATATATTACATCATCCTGAAAAATCCAGTTGGCCCTGAACATTCGCATTGCTGTAGCTCCGTAACCCCATTTAATAGAAGGTGTGATAAAGGGTTTATTTAAATTGAACTTAAATCCTTCGCTTTTGTAAGTATTCAGGTATCCGAATAAAATATCCACGAAAGTGCCATGAATATTTTTGATTTTATAATAGGTTTCGGTTCCAAGATATGGTTGTTTGTTTACGTGCCCGGCAAAAACAAACGAAATTTCGTGCCCCACACCGAAAATATTATTATTGTAAATTTCGAAAGCGGCAGACTGAATGCCATTTACATTTCCTGAAACTCCGAAAGAGAACCGGTCTTTAAGCAATATAAGAACTTTAACGAAACTTGAATAAACAGAATCCTGCTGGAGAATAATATTAATCTCTTTTATGTACGGCAGGGAACGTATCAGTCGTTCGTTTTCATAAATTACTTCCGGATCAACATAATCGCCAACTTTAAAAAGTAACAGTTTCTGAATGGTTTTAAGATTCGATTTAGTATGAATTTTATTTGCTGCAATTTCAATTTTGTTGGAAGTCACTTTTGAAGTATCCTGAAATGTGGGCCCAAAAACATCAAGCGATTTAATTTTTATTTCCGAAATGATCTTTCCTTCAAGCTGGCTGTAATAATTTAACGCCAGGGCTTTCTTGTCAACATAAGGTCTCGGGGGTGAAATAAGAAATTTATAGACCATTTTGGTCAGTTTACGCTGGCTTGCCTTGTATTTTAAGCTATCATAAAACTGCTCCTGTTTTTTCGAATTAATCAAGTCAACTGCAACACTGTCTGATTCAATTGATTGAGCCATCAGTGCAACAGGTTTAATTACTATTAAGGCCAGTCCGACAATTAAAAAAAGTAATTCTTTTTTCATCAACTGCTCAAAAAATCAGGAGTGATGCGGTCAAAATCAATTCCCGAGATTAGCAATTTGAAATTTAGCTATTTTAAAATAAGTCGTTCATTAAAAAGGTTGTTAAATTACGTTAAATACATGCTGCGTAATCAATTAATGCTGCAATAAGGATAATTATTCCCCGGAAACAAATCGTGGTTAATTTTATATTTTTGTTCCGTGAAATATCTGGTAAAAATATATCGGCGTTATATATACGGTGTAATGGGAACACTTGTATTTCATATTCTTCTATTTGCATCATTTATTTTGGCCAGAGTTGAAATAAAAGGAAACATGAAGGAAGAACCGCTTATTATCGAATTTCCCGAAATCGTTCCGGAAAAGGAGATTCCGGTTGCTGAAAAAGAAAAACCTGAAGAATCGACAAATGCAAATCAATCACCCAATAATATTACAAATGCTGCTTCAAACCAGCTGGCAGCGAAAACAAATGCCACTCCTGCCGACAAATATTTGGATGACAATTATCAGAAAGAATTAAATGATGCAAAAAAACTGGTTTCAGATGTAAATAAACAGCTTGCAAAAGAAAAAACCAAAATTGAAGATATTAAGATGCCTGTGGAAACAACCGAAGGCATGAATCCTGATTCAATTAAAAATATCATTTATACCGGCGAAAGTAACATTGTTTATTATCTTGAAAACCGGTACCATGTCAGTTTGCCCATTCCTGTTTACCTTGCACGCGGAGGAGGAAAAATTATAATTGAAATTGTTGTTGACAGACAGGGAAAAGTGATCCAGGCAAATCCAAAACCCGGACAAAAAATATCGGATGAACAAATGATAACTTACGCACAATCTGCAGCGTTAAGGACGATTTTTAATGCCGATCCGAAAGCGCCTGCGGCACAAAGAGGATCAATTCATTATAATTTTGTTGCGCAGTAATAAATCTTTAAATGGTAATTTAATCTTTAACATGATTTAACAACATTTTTTTGTTCAAATTGAAAAGTGCACTTATATTTGTCATACGTTTATTTTCATAAGTTTAGGTTTAGTTAGGTTAGTTAGTTTAATGAGAAAAGGATGGGTTGTTGAGCCCGTCCTTTTTGATTTTTATATCGGCTGGTTTCATTACTTCATTTCGGATGACTTTTTTTCTAATAAAACAATTTGCTTTTTATGTTACATCTAATTAGTTGTTTATAAGCTAAATTTATATATTTGAAACAAACTAAAAATCAAATTATTTTAGAATACTTTTAAGTTTTGGGTTACCTTTTTAATAATAATCGAATTAATATAACAGAAGATGATAGGTTATAGTGACGAGCAAATTCTGAAAGGAATACTTAGACATGACAATTTAATATTGCAGTACATTTACAAACAGTACTATTACAATATTAATTATTTTATCAGAAAAAACCAGGGCAGCGAAGACGACGCGAGTGATGTCTTTCAGGAAGCAATCATTATTATTTATCGAAAGATCAAGGAAAACGACTTAATCTTTGAAAAAAGTTCTTTTAAAAGTTACCTTTTTTCTGTTTGTCGGTTTTTGTGGTTGAAACAACTCGAAAAAAGACGGATTGAAAAAGCAAAACTGAATGATTCATTACCTTATCAGGAAGATTTGTATGACGATAATCTGAATGAGTTAATTGAAAAAAACCAGCGGTATGGATTATATCAGAAGCATTTTGGTACTTTGAGTACCGATTGCCAGAAACTGCTGCAATTATTTTTTGAAAAAGTTTCGCTGAAAGATATTGCAAAGTTGATGGGATATAAAAGTGAGAAATATGCAAAAAAGAGGAAATTCAAATGCAAGGAAATACTTATAAATAGGATAAAACAGGACGCTGAATTTAAAAAAATACTTGAAGATGATACATAATAAAGATTTCTTCGAACTAATCGAAGATTATTGCCTGGGGCAATTGGAAGAAGAAATAAAGCTTGAATTTGAAGCTGAATTAAAAAGAAATAAAAAACTTAGAAACGAGTTGAAACTTTGGATGGAAGTTCAAAGTGCAATTGAAGAGAAAGAAGTGTTGAACCTCCGTAACAAACTTCAAAATGTTGTAAACCTGAACAAATCATCAACTTCAATCCACGAATCATTCGAACTTATTGATCAGTTTACTGAAATACAGGAAATTTCGGAAGTTCTTTCGAGAGAAGAATTAATAGCTAATTTTGATTCATTACCCAAAGTACACGTTTATCATCATGAGGCAACTTCAAATGAAAACGTTCATCAATTTTACAAGGAACAGAATAATTCCGGATTCTTTGATGTTGAGGATGATCTGAATGATTTTGATTTTGAAGAACTTGAAGGATTAGCTGAAGCTATTCTTGAAAAAGATGTTTTGCAATTAAGGCAGACACTTAAACAGGTCGCAAAATCCGTTGAACCTCAGTTCTCTGTTGAAGAAATAGATAATTATTTAAGCGGAGAATTAACCGGAAGTGAATTGTTTGAATTCGAAAGCAACATGCTCCAGAATCGTTCATTGAAGGAAGAGGTCAGACTTCATCAAAATATTAATAAGGCTATTCAGGAAAGCGACATAATAAATTTGCGCGATCAGATATCAGGTATTTTACAAACTGAGACATCATGGAGCGTAAGCGATAATGATATAGAGGATTATATCGATGGCGTTCTCGAGGGAGAATTGCTCGAAGAATTTAACTTGGAATTGAAAGATAATTCTGATTTAATGGCAGAAATTGAGTTGCGTAAACAAATAAATGAAGCATTAAGGGAGAAGGATATTTTCAATTTGCGTAACGAATTAATTTCGGCACGTAAAACATCAGAAGTTAAAAAGGTTAAAATGCTTATCCCTGAAACTAAATCCGGACAAATTAAATTCTGGAGAAGTAGCGTGGCAGTGATCATTGTCATTCTGGGATTGGCAGGCGTCCTGGGTAATAGTCTGATGTCGGTGGATAAGACTTATAAAAATTATTACGAATCACCGGTCTGGTCACCTGAAAGATCGATAAGCGAAAATATATCTGTATTTCAGAATGCAAATATTTCTTATCTGAATGGTAATTATGCCGAAGTTGTTTCATTACTCGACGGTTTACAAAAAACAGGTAATCAAGCTCCGGTTTTTGAATTTTATAAAGCAGCAAGTTTGCAAAACCTGAATAAATTCGATGAGGCAATTGCCGGGTTTACCAAAGTAATTAATCAGGGCGACAACCTGTTTATTGAGGAAGCTGAATGGTACAGAAGTCTTTGTTATTTGAAGATTGGTGATTATGAAAAAGCTAAGGCAGAATTACTTGCAGTGATAGAAAGAAAAGGGCATTTTGAAAAAGATGCAAAGGCAGTAATGCTACGATTAAAATATTCGATAAAATAAATAAAACTTAAAACTATACACACGTTCTCTTTTTAAATTACACATTCTCATTAAATTACACATTCTCAGCTGCAAATAAAATAGATAAAACATACACATTCTAAAAAGCCTGTTTTTTACGGGCTTTTTTTATTCGTACAGCCTGGTCGATGCCAATACCTAAAAGTGCCAATATCAATAAAATGAAGAAATAGAAATCATAACTGATAAAAAAGGAAGAATTATCTCCGAAACTGACAAAACCTAACCAATAATGAGGATGTGCCCTTCGCGAACCAACCGAATCAAGATATTCGAGTTTTGCCAGTCTCAGCGATTCATCTTTTGTTTTGCCTTTTTTAAGGTGTTTATAAAATGAAGTCATGATTTGTGTTGTACTTTCGTCTTCCACCTCCCAAAGCGACATTAATATTGCAGGGCATCCTGCATAAAGAAAACCCCTCGCAAGACTCATGATTCCTTCACCTTTTCTCAACTTTCCTGTTCCTGTGTTGCACGCACTTAAAACAGTTAATTTTGCATTTAATTTTAGATTGTAGATATCAGCTGTATTTAGTATTCCATCATTTAACTGATCGTCTGAAATATTTTTACTAAAAGCAAAACTCGAAAATGCCGGCAATGAATCATTAATAAAGGCATGCATCGAAAGATGCAAAATATCGTATTTCTCAACATTGTTTCTGAAATTTTTTTCCGTGGCATCTTCTCCCTTGAATATTTTGATGTTGATAATTTTTGAGATTTGTTTTACTTCTTTTTCTACCCCTGGCAGAGGGAGCAGTGATAATTTTTTTTGTGCAATTTCAATAGTTTCACCTTCTTTATAAACAGGTGCAAAAGCTAATGCTCTGATTTTATTTTTGTGGTCTTTGGTTAACTGTTTGAATAACAGGTTTGCTGAATTGGAATAATTGAAGCAATAAGACAGAATTGCATAGTTTAAGCGGTTAAATTCGACTGTTTTTGAGGTATCAGGCAAATTTTCAAGTAAAGCATCAAAAGGAACATAACTCAACTTTCCATCGGGCACAATTACAATGTTCTTATTCTTTATTTCCATTTTGAAAGGAAGTAATAACTTACTATAAAGAACATTCGCTGCAACGCAGAAATTTTTTGAATCTTCATTTTTTGTAAACAGGTATTCTTTATTCGACATAAAATGAAAAAACGCAGAAATTGATCTCATAAATGTTTCATCAACTTTCTGCCTGTGAAAGCCTATATTTTCAGGACTGATAATGAATGTATATAATTCGGAAACTGTATCTGTCTCATTCAAAACATATTCTATTAAAGTTTGATCTTTTCTCAGTTTTTGCTGAATTTGCTTAGCCGATAGCATCGAAGCTGAATATTTCAAATCGAAATAATCCTTGTATTCGTTTTCAAGGAAACGGTTCAACTCGTCCCTGTTTCTTTTTGCTGTAAAAATCTCATTGTTGTATTCATTTATCAAACTGCTGTCAGGATCGGGTTTATTTTCTTCTTCATAAAGCTTCTCTGAAAAGACTGTGATCGTATTATTGATTTTTTTTTCGGCATATAACAAACTGTCAGGTATCAGGCTGTTTTCAAGTGCAAACTGATCAGAAATTTTATCGAAAATGGAACTGCTTTTAACACGTTCAGCGTTTTGAAATGCCATTTCCAGATATTTAAAATCATTTGATGCAGAATAGGCCTCGTGAGAAACCTGGATAATTTTATAAAATGTGTTATATTCAAGAGAAGTTAACTGAATTTTACTTTCATCATCTGAAATTTCAACCCTTGCTTTCTGGATTAATGTGCCAACCATTTGATAGTAATTTATCGCCTGTTCAATAGATTTGGAAAACAAAGTGTTATTTGGGATCTGTTCCAACCTTGATAATTCATAATAATTATCGGCAATGAGTTTCAGCAAAGTAATACAATTGATTAACGAAATTATTTTTTCTGTTTCTAATGTGTTGTTATTCAGATTATTTTCATTAAAATTCAGGGGAGCCAACCCTTTCATAAACCAACTAACTGCATCAAGAAGATTTTGACTCTTTTGTTTTCTGAAGATTTCCAGATTTTGAGTAGCAACAGGTTTATTATTCAGCAATAATCCTTCGGTCCTGTATAAATCGGATAATATCCTACCATCGACGGTTTTATGTGACTGAATGATTTGGTTTGCCTTGTATAGCATCTTCCCGGCATCTTCAAACTGATCAGCAGAGATTAAAAAATTTGCATAATTTAAGTACGCTGTTGCCACACTAATGTGGTTCTTCTCGTTTATGTTAATAGTTAAATCAATAACATTCTCGTAAAATCTTCTTGATTTTTTTATGTCACCTTTTAATTGATAAATAAATGCGAGTAATTCGTAATAAAGAATTTTATCTTCAGGATTAGCGTTATTAAGATTACTGTTAATAATTTCGATCGCTTTATCGTATTTATTTAATAAATAATATATTTCTGATATGTTATAATTTATACTGGCTATTTCATTTTTAGCAGCATTTAAATTTTTAACTGAAACAGACAATGCCTGCTCAAAATATTGCAAAGCCTTTTCATAATCTAACTTAAACCTGTAAACTATCCCGATATTGTTATATAATGAAACAATCGATCTGAAAGGGTATGTTTTTGCCAATAAATAATTAGATTCAGCTAATTTGTAATTTTTTAGGGCAAGGTCAAACTGCCCCATGCGGCCATAAACAATACCAATACCTAAAAAAGTTCCTGCGAGTTTTGAATTCTCCGAACCAAATAATTGTTTTCTGAGGTTTAGACTTGCATAAAATGAATCAAGCGACTGAGCGTATAATTCGTTTTCGAAAAGGTTGATTGCCTTTCTGTACAAATTAACAGCCTGAATACTGTCTGAATAGTAACTTCCATTTTGACCTTGACAAAACAACGGAAGCAATGCAATGATTACAATGAATTTATATTTTTCAAGGATGGTCATTTATAAAATTTTGAGGAAGCAATTTATAAAGAATTTCATTTTTTTAACTTAATGGGGTTACCTTTTTTACAATTCGTGAATATATGTACAGAATGTGTGTTTATTAAGTTTTACAGTTTATTTTATTTATCATGAAAAATTTATTGGGAAGTTTCAAAAAAAGAGAATTTACAGCTTTCGGAGTTGAATTCTTAAATGAACAGGAAATGCAGCAAATCCGCGGTGGTGGCGATGTTCCGAAACCTACATCAAGACCAAAAGAAATATTTGATACTGAAGAACAATAATTTTAAATCTGTTGCATAAATATTCTGTTGATACAGTTTTTACTACTGTTTATTTTTTCCCAAGTCAACAGTGTTGTTAGCTTTTATAAAGTTTAACATATTTATGAATATGAATTGAAAATAATACATTAAAAAACTATACTGGAGTTTCCTTTAAGAATCAGGTTGAAAAAACCAGAAATTTACTGACCCAATTAAGACGATGATATTTAATTTTCCAGGGAGTTAAGACAAGAGAAGTTTTAATTCCCTTTTATTTTGATAATTCATTTCTTTTTCCTGCAAATAATTTATAGTTGTTGTATTTACATTTGATTGATCCATTGTATAAGTCAATCCTTTTTTCCGGTTTTAGTCCAATATTTTTCAAAGCCTCCAATGCCGATGAAAGAATCCATGCTGAACTACCTGTATATTGGTGTTTAAGTCTTTCTCCTATCATTGAATATAAATCATTTAAATCAGGCTCTTTTAATCGCTCCCCATAAGGAGGATTCATAACGATTAATCCATTATTGATTTCTGTTTTTAAATCCCTGAAATCCGATCTTTGAAAAACTATTTTATTAAAAACCAAAGCTCTGCGTGCATTGGTCTGGGCATTTAACAGGTTACTTGCTGAAACATCAGAAGCATAAATTTTATACCTGAAATCCGGTTTATTTGGTATTTGTTTTATCTGATCAAGTAACAACTGATCAAAATCCAGCCAATTCTCAAAAGTGTAGTTTTTTCTGAATTTTCCTGCCGGTATGTTGTATGCAATCATGGTCGCTTCGATTGGCAAGGTTCCTGAACCACACATCGGATCGAGAAAATCGCTGTTTCCTGACCATCCGGTTAATTTTATCATGCCAGCGGCCAAAACTTCACTCAAAGGTGCTTCTCCCTGGTTTATCCGGTATCCTCTTTTGTGCAGCGATTCACCCGAACTATCCAGCGAAATAGTACAGGAACCGTCATTTATATAAACATCAATAATTATTTCAGGATTTTCGGTATTAACATCGGGGCGTTTGCCGGTTTTATTCCGAAAATAGTCAGCAATGGCATCTTTCAGTTTTAATGAAGCAAACATTGAGTTAGTAAAATCTTTTGAATTTATAACTGTACTGTTGATTACAAAACTTTGATCAAGATTGAAATATTTATCCCAACTAATGTTTTTACATTTCAAATAGAAATGATCCACATTTTTAAAATGGAAGAACTCAATTTCTTTCAAAATCCGTAAAGCAGTTCTCAAAAAGTAGTTCGATTTATAAATCAGATTAAGATCGCCCTGATAATAAACAGCACGATTACCCAACTTTATGTTGTAGCCTCCGATTTCATTAATTTCATCTGCCAGAACTTGTTCGAGTCCGGTAAATGTTTTAGCGACCAAATTAAAGTTTGCCAATTTTGTGGTTTTAAAATATTAAATGCCAGCCCCAAAAGTAAAGGTATTTTCCTTCGCTTTTGACTGGACAATTCTTGAATTCGGGGGCACATCTTCCGTAACCCAGACATTCCCACCAATGACCGATCCTTTGCCGATTGTTATGCGTCCAAGAATTGTTGCTCCTGCATAAATTACAACGTCATCCTCCACAATCGGGTGACGGGGGATGCCTTTAATCGGGTTGCCATTTTCATCGAGAGGAAAACTTTTCGCACCCAATGTAACTCCCTGATATATTTTAACATTATTCCCCAAAATCGAAGTAGAACCAATAACTACGCCGGTCCCATGATCGATTGTAAATTGTTCCCCAATCTGTGCTTTGGGATGTATATCGATACCTGTTTCACTGTGTGCCATTTCAGTAATAAACCTTGGAATTAATGGAACATTTAGCTTTAAAAGTTTATGAGCGATTCGGTAATTCGTTATTGCCCGTATTCCCGGATAACAAAATATCACTTCTCCAAGATTTCGTGCGGCCGGATCGTTTAAATAAGTTGCTTCAACATCGGTTACCAGCTGACGTCGTATTTCAGGCAAATATTCGATAAACTCAAGTGCGATTTTATTTGCCAGTTCCTGATGTTTTTCAATTTTATTTGTCTTTTCATCCTCACATTCAAAACACATTCCGGCAAGTATCTCTTCACAAAGAATTTCGTACAATTCATCAACATAAACACCCATGTAATGTTGTGTTGTATTTGTTCTCAGCGATGTATTTCCAAAATATCCGGGGAAAAGTATTTCACGCAACAGGTTGATAATCTTACTTAACTGTGCAATCGAAGGCAAAGATTCTCCTGTTTTGTGCTGATGGCAAACATTTCTGTACGATGCCGGATCACTTAGTTTTTGAACGGTGTTTTCTATTTTGTTTTCGAAATCAGATGTTGACATATCTTTTTTTGTTTTTAAAACTCTCAATTAATTGTATTTAAAACAAGAAACTTCTGATCTTGTTGATGATTTTATTTCAGCTGGTTTATAAAACCGACTGCATTGTAAAACCGGTTGTGTTCAAATCCTCGTACAATTTTATAATCAAAACCATAATTTCTGATGTTCTCAATATACATATTTTGAAGGATTTTCCTGTTTTCACCTCCATTTTCACGAACAGGGTCATAAATCCAGGGAAGGTCGATATCGCACACAAGAAAAAGATCGATTCTGGTTTTTTTAATTTCACTGATTAACCAGTCGGGAATTTGTTTATAAACAAATTCGAACCAGATTTTAGTGACAATTAACCAGGTATCGACAAACAAATATGGTGCTTCAGTTTTTTTTACTGAATTAAACAATTCCACTTGCTTTTTGGCAATAGTTTCAACATCGGACCAGGTGTATTTCCGGTCGAGTTTTTCCACGTACTCACGGGCAATTTCAGGTATAAACGGCGAATTGAAATGAGTTGAAAGCTGTTCTGTCAAGGTTGTTTTCCCGGTTGATTCAGCCCCTGTAATTACAATTATTTTAGGATAATTTTTCAAAACTTTTTCTGATAAGATCTTTTTTCCATTCAAAATATCCGGCAAAAGCCATTACTGTGTAAACCACGAAAAGAACAACAGTTGGCCATAAATTTTTGTAAAAGTATAAACTGCCCGACATTAAATCAACTAATATCCAGATTATCCAGTTTTCAATGTATTTTTTCGCAAGCATCCAGGTTGCTACAATACTTAAAGTGGTTGTCAGCGAATCCATTACAGGTACATCTGAATCGGAATAGTTCGATAAAATGAAAATAATGGCTGAAAAAATAAGTACCGTAAAAATGCCAACATTTATCCATAATCGTTTTTCAATGTTTTGAACAGGAACTTTCGGATTATCTCCTGTATTTTTTCCTTTTATCCAGTAAAACCAGCCGTAAATGCCCATTATTACATAATATACCTGCAAACTCATGGCGGCATAAATGGCTGATTTATAGAATACAACAATGTAAAATAACGAAGTCAAAATCCCGGTTGGCCAGGTTAATATATTTTGCCTGATAGAAAAGAAAACATAAAATATTCCAAGAATGGCTCCCAGCAATTCTGTTTTATTGCCAACGATCCATTCTGTTAAGGATTGAATCATATTAATGATCGGAAACTAATAATTTCTGGTAATCCTTATTATTTTCGAGTACTTTAAGCGCCTGCAAAACAGCAGGATCGTCGTTGTAAAGAATTTTATAAAAATCGTCACGCGAATAAATGTCGCGTGCAATATATGCTTTCACTTCTTTTTTAATATCATTTTTTGAAAATTCCAGACTTTTTTCATCTTTTTCAATACCTTCTTTTACTCCATTTTCAGCTATTTCAGAAATGATATTATCGGAAACTTCGAATTTCGGCTCAAAACTCCTGAAATCGGGGTATTTTGAAATTATTTCGTTCCTGTTTTTATCGATGTAACCAAGAGCATAATTGTAAATGATATTATTTCTGCGTAACCTGTTCACGTACTGATAATGTACCGATGTATCCAAAGGAATAAAAATATCGGGCATTATTCCGCCACCTCCGAATACCACCCGTCCGTTTACAAGTGTTTTATATTTAAGCGAATCGGAAAAAACAATGCTGTCTTTGTTAAACATTTCCCCGTTACTTAATCTTTTTTCCAGGTCATCGCGATATTCTGCAACGCCTTCACTGTAAGGCTTTTGAATGCACCTTCCGCTTGGAGTGTAATAATGCGCGGTTGTCAGTCGTATCATCGAGCCATCGGTTAAATAAAAGGGTTTTTGAACCAATCCTTTACCAAACGAACGTCTTCCGACAATTACACCCCGATCCCAGTCCTGAATTGCTCCGGCAACAATTTCACTTGCCGAAGCAGAAAATTCGTCAACAAGAATTACAAGATTGCCTTTTTTAAACTCACCTTCCGATGTTGCTCTGTATTCTCTTTTAGGTTCGTTTATCCCACTTGTATAAACAACCAGTTCATCATTTTTCAGGAATTGTTCCGAAATTTCAACTGCAGTTTTCAGATAGCCTCCGCCATTCCCTCTCAGATCGAGAATCAGATTCTGAATGTTCTGTTTTTTCAGATCATTCATTGCTGCAACAAATTCATCGGTAGTGGTTGCCGAGAAGTTTCTGAGTTTGATAAATCCTGTGCTTTTATCGATCATGTACGATGCATCGAGACTGTTGATCGGGATTTTATCGCGGATTATCGTAAAATCCAACAGTCCGGGAGTATTCCTGCGTAATACTTTTAAATTCACACTTGTGCCTTTATCTCCCCTCAACATAGTAAAAACATCGCTGTTTTTTAGCCCGATCCCGGCAATGTTTTTATTGTCAACCTCAATTATCCTGTCACCAGCCAGAAGACCTACTTTTTCCGAAGGGCCACCCGAAATTGTTGTGGTTACCAGCAGCGTATCTTTAAAAATATTAAACGAAATACCAATTCCCTCAAAGTTGCCAACAAGAGGTTCATTCATCTTTTCCACTTCATCTTTCGATAAATACACCGAGTGAGGATCGAGTTCGCTTAGGACGTCAACAATGGCTTTTTCTGTTAACTTGTCAATGTTCACAGTGTCAACGTAATAGCTGTCAATGAGTCGAAGTAATCTGCCAAACTTCAGTTGATTTTGTTGTACCGATTCCTGTCCGGAAACAAAAGAAACTGGAAATGTTAAAATAAAATATACGATTAACAAAAATCCTGTTTTCACGGGTTTTACATTTGATTTTACAGACATGATATTATTTATTTTTCAAGCAATTTATACGTAAGAATTAATAAATTATTTTCAAAATTTCAGGAAATCAGTTAATTACCATTTTTATAACAATCATTCCCATTCGATTGTTGCAGGTGGTTTGGAACTGATATCGTAAACCACCCTGTTTATTCCTTTTACCTTGTTAATGATTTCGTTCGACATTTTTGCAAGAAACTCGTAAGGTAAATGCACCCAATCAGCTGTCATTCCGTCGGTTGATGCCACTGCCCTGAGAGCCACAGCATTTTCGTAGGTTCGTTCGTCGCCCATTACACCTACCGACTGAACAGGCAGCAAAATTACCCCTGCCTGCCAGACTTTGTCGTACAATCCCCAGTTTTTCAATCCATTAATAAAAATTGCATCCGCTTCCTGGAGTATCCTTACTTTTTCAGGAGTTACATCGCTCAGAATCCTAATTCCCAATCCTGGTCCCGGGAACGGGTGTCTTCCCAGAAGTTCCTGTTTTATACCAAGCGCTTTACCCACAAGGCGAACTTCATCTTTAAACAACAATCGGAGTGGTTCAACTATTTTCAGTTTCATCTTTTCCGGCAATCCGCCAACATTGTGATGCGATTTGATTGTTGCTGAAGGGCCATTTACCGACACCGACTCGATCACGTCGGGGTAGATTGTACCCTGTGCCAGCCATTTAACATCCCTGATTTTGTGAGCTTCCTCGTCGAAAACTTTAATGAAATTGCTGCCAATGGATTTTCTTTTTAATTCAGGGTCAGTTATCCCTTTTAAATCGTCCCAGAATTTTTGCCTTGCATCGACTCCGATAACATTCAATCCCTTGTCTTTGTACGAATGTAAAACATCTTCAAATTCATTCTTCCGTAAAAGCCCGTTGTCAACAAAAATACAGGTCAGGTTTTCACCGATTGCCCTGTTCAGCAAAACGCCGGCCACTGAAGAATCGACACCGCCCGACAATCCAAGCACAACTTTATCGTTACCAAGTTTTTGCTTCAATTCTGCCACAGTTGTTTCGATAAATGAATCGGGTGTCCAGTCCTGCCTGCAACCACAAATGTCGGAAACGAAATTCTCAAGCAACTGTTTCCCTTCAACAGTATGATAAACTTCGGGGTGAAACTGAATTCCCCAACTTTGTTCATCATCGATTTTGTAAGCTGCAAAATTCACATCCTCAGTTGATGCAATCACTTTGTAATTTTTTGGCATACTGACAATTGTATCGCCGTGCGACATCCAAACCTGGCTATGCTGGCCGATGTCGTTAAAAAGTACACAATCGTGATCGATATAACCGAGATTGGCCCTGCCATATTCACGGCTGTTAGAAGGAGCTACCTCGCCTCCGTAAAAATGTGCCATGTACTGGGCACCGTAACAAATTCCCAACACAGGAATCTTACCTTTGATTTCTGACAAATCTGGTCTGGGAGCATCCTTGTCTCGCACTGAATAAGGACTTCCGGAAAGAATTACCCCTTTTACAGTTTTATCGATAGCCGGAAAATTATTAAAAGGATGTATTTCGCAATATACATTTAACTCCCGGATTTTTCTTCCAATTAACTGGGTGTATTGAGAGCCAAAATCAAGGATCAGGATTTTTTCGTGCATAAAAAATATAATTTCAGAATTGAGTTTTTAAACTATTGGCAAAAGTAAAAATTAAGCAGGAATGTTGGCCGGTTTGTTCATTAAATTAGGGCAGATGTTAACAATCGGCAGATGAACATTTTAATTTTAATGTCAATGAGTTAAAATTAAATTTAAATACAGTCGTTTAAAATATGGGTTGAGCATTTATTATTATTTTTGGCGAATTATAAAGTCGGTTACTCAATGAAGATTTTTCATTTAACATTTATTATCCTGTTCTTTTTTACCTTCCCCGGTTTGTCTGATGGTCAGAATTTAAAGGAAAACGAATTGGTTGTGATTCAAGGGGAGAAATTTATTCTGCACCAGGTTCGGACCGGAGAAACCATTTTTTCCATCTCGCGTGATTTTAAGATTGATTCTCCACAACTGCTCAAATTCAATCCAAAAATTTCGGAAGGATTAAGTATCGGAGACATTTTAAAGATCCCTTTTAACGAGAATGCTGATGTGTCTGCAATCCCTGCATTTAAAAAAGGCGATCCGACAAATTTCCTCGATTATACCATCGCAACGAAAAGTGAAACTGCATATTCTATTTCGAAAAAATTTGGGATCACCGTTGAAGAATTGTATGCATACAATCCTTCAGTTATAAATCTGAAAAAGGGGATAACTTTAAAAATTCCACAGTGGAATTACAAATCAGGTACAGTTAAAGAAGGCCCAAAAAATGTTGAAACAACAGGATTAAATCAAGGCACTCAGCAACCTGTATTATTTGAACATGTAGTGGTTTCAGGCGAAACTCTTTATTCCATCGGGAAAAGATACGGGATATCGGAAAGTGAAATCTTAAACTTCAATCCGGAAGCTAAAAACCTGAAAGCCGGGATGAAACTTAAATTACCTCAAAAAGATGGAAACATTGCTCCAGTACAGGGTGTGACTTCAGGTAAAAATCAAACCGGTTATATTGAACACAGAATAGTTTCGGGCGAAACTTTGTACGGAATAGGTCAAAAGTATCAAGTAAGTACTGATGAACTGATTAATGTAAATCCCGAACTGAAAACTTCCTTTCGGGCAGGTGTTTTAATTAAAATCCCGGTTCAGGAAAATACTTCCGTTCAGGAGCAGGCTTCGAATGAAAATGCGAAAGTAAATCAACCCAAAGAAAAATCAGGAGAATTTAAATCAGAAAAAAATAGCGGAGGTTGCCAGCAGGGTTCAGGAACTTTATTTGCAGGAACAGCCAAAGTGGCACTTTTTCTGCCGCTTTTTCTCGATGCAAATGAGCAGATGAACAAAGAGAATGTTGCCGAAGAAACTGATACGCTTCAGCAAACAGAGGAAATAAGCGAGGCGTTGACAGATACTGTTGTTGAAGAGGTAAAACCTGTGCAACTGCTAAAACAGTTTTACGGAAACAGCGAGAATTTTCTTCAGTTTTATGAAGGCGTTCTAATTGCTGTTGATTCGATGCAGAAAGCAGGGATGAAAATCGAACTTGATGTTTATGACACAAAAGACAATCCTGAGACGATCAGAAATATTGTTAAAAGTGGAGATTTTACAGCGACTGATCTGATCATCGGGCCGGTTTATGAAAACGTCCAGTCAGAAGTTGCCGGAATCGCAGCTCAGAACCGTATTCCGTTGATTTCTCCATTCACCCCAAAATCGGACCTAATCAACAGTAATCCTGAATTTTACCAGATCAATCCAACCCGCGAATATCTGGCTGAAGCCACTGCCGAAATGATTGCTAAAGATTATGCAAATACCAATTTTATTGTGGTTAAAACATCTGCTTATGATGGAAAACCTGAGGAACAACTGGTAAAACTGATTCGTAGTAAACTTGCCAGATCTGCGGATAATCATGATGGAAAGTTTACTGAGTACGATTTCAGAAAGGAACGTGCAAACGGTTTGCGAAATATTTTATTAACCGATAAGGAAAATGTCATTTTTATCCCGTCATCCGACGAAGGTGAACTGAGTGTTGCCATTTCGAATATCAATAATCTTTCTGATGAGTACCCGATAACACTGATCGGATCGGGTAATTATCAGCAAAGATATCCAAGTATTGAAGTTGCTCATTATCATAATCTTAAATTCAGATATATCAATCCTTACTGGATTGAATACGACGACAGTCCGACCATAAAATATTTCGAAAAATTTATTACCGATTTCGGCACTGAGCCAAACAGTTACGGAGTCCAGGGATTTGATGTTGCCTATTATTTTTTGAATGCCCTGAATCGTTTTGGAAAAGATTTTGAGGATTGTCTGCCCTTTATGAAAATCAAACTTTTGCAGGGAAATTACTATTTTAAAAAGGTCTCACCCTCAGGAGGTTATATGAATCAGGGAGTTTCTGAAATTTCATATACACGAAATTTTGAGATTACAAGGCAAAGAGTGATTGGGAAACCTGAAACAGAAGAGTAACTAACAGATAGAGAATAACATAATGAGACCCGGTTTTAATTAATTAAACCGGGTCTCATTATTTTGTCAGTTTTCAAACTCCTTAAAAGTTGATTTAATAATGTCGATTGCCTGCATTAATTCAGGTTCAGTAATAATCAGCGGGGGGGTGAATCTGATGATGTGTTCATGAGTTGGCTTGGCGATCAGACCATTTTCCATTAATCTTATGCAAACATCCCAGGCAGTTTTTCCTTTGTTCGGTTTTACCGCCACAGCATTCAGCAATCCTTTTCCACGCACAGTTTCAATCATTGCCGAATTCACTGATTTCATTTCCTTTCTGAATATTTCTCCCATCCGGAAAGAGTTTTCAACCAGGTTTTCTTCCAGGATCACATCAATTGCCGTCATGGCAACCTTCGATGCAATGGGATTTCCACCGTAAGTGCTTCCGTGTTCTCCAGGTTTGATGGTGAGCATAATTTCATCGTCGGCAAGAACGCACGAAACCGGATAAACACCTCCTGAAACAGCTTTTCCTAAAATCAGAATATCAGGACGGACATTTTCATATTCGCAGGCAAGCAACTTGCCTGTTCTTCCAAGTCCGGTCTGAACTTCGTCGGCTACGAACAAAACATTGTGTTTTTTACAGAGTTCAGCCGCTTTTTTCAGGTACTCGTCATCAGGAACAAAAACACCTGCTTCTGCCTGGATCGGTTCAACCAGGAATCCTGCTACATTCGGATTCTGAAGCTCCTTTTCAAGTCTTTCCGTGTCGTTAAACGGAATATGTATAAATCCGGGAGTATATGGGCCATAATCGTTGTAAGCATCGGGATCGGAAGACATGGATATAATTGTAATGGTACGTCCGTGGAAGTTGCCGTCACAAACAATGATCCGGGCATTATTGGCAGGAATTCCCTTTACTTTGTATGCCCACTTCCTGATCAGTTTCAAGGCAGTTTCGTCGGCTTCGGCCCCCGAATTCATGGGAAGCATTTTATCGTAACCAAAAAGTCTGGTCATATATTCCTCCCAGTCTCCCAGAACATTATTATAAAATGCGCGGGATGTTAATGCAAGTGTATTTGCCTGATCTGTAAGTGCTTTGGTTATTCTTGGATGACAATGTCCCTGGTTTACTGCCGAATATGCCGATAAAAAATCAAAATATTTTTTACCGGTCACATCCCACACGTAAATACCTTGTCCTTTTGCCAGCACCACCGGGATCGGATGATAATTATGTGCGCCAAATCTGTCTTCCTTGGCCATGTAATCGTTTGATGTAAGTTCCATTTTATTGTGTTTAATTTTTTTGCAGAATTACGATTTTAGTCACGAATGACAAAAAAATGTGCGGTGTTAAAAAGCACTGAAAAACGTCATGTTTTTTGAAATCTTATTTCAGAAATCTGATTATTGCAACTTCGGCCAGAATAAATAGAAGAGCTAATAGAACCGACCATTTCCAGAGCTGTTTACCATTCTGTATTTCGTCAAATATCTCAGAAAAATTCTTGTCAGCATCCTGCACAACCAGGGCATTTTTCATTTGTAACTGATCAATCTTATCCTGGAGTTCCTTTTTTGTGTAATATCTCAAATCCGACTCTTTTCTGTCGTAATTAAAAGCCATTGAGCCAATTACGGTATCTTCATTCAGAATAAGATAATGGCCGTCGTTTAAAATCTGACCCGAAAATTCGAGTTGAGTTCCTTTGTTTGTTATATTTTTCGAAGGAATGAATTTTTCACCGGTTTTTTTGTTTTCAATTTCAATGGTTGAACTTAATCCGATATTTTGTTTGCCCTGAATCTCGTAAAACGAATTTCTGCCTACTATGTACGACATTTCCTGGTTTGGCAGACTGTACAAAACAATATTGTAAATTGTGGGAACAAAAAGAATGTCCTTTGCAAAAGCCTCATTCATTTTTTCGAGCGGGAAAGCAAATACCCAGACCTTTCCGTTTTCAAAACCGGAACTGCCGAGTGCTTTGTCATTATTCTGAAACCATAGCAAACGGGTTTCGGATGAAAGTGAATTGTTTGCAAACTGAAAATGCCCGTTTATTTCAGGATAAATCGGATTTTCTTCTTTTTTGCGGAAAACGTCGGTGAAAAACCTGTTTTCAAAATCAATTCCTGAAATCTTCTGCCTGGTTGTGTCAAAACCTGTTAATTGGTTAGCATTTAACATGGTTAACAGTTCGTTTGTTGGTTGCAGATTTTTGTTTTCTGCCGGAAAAATAACCACCGACGTTCCAATTGCCACACTTTTTTTCAATTCACTTAAAAAACCACTCGAAAAGTTTTCAATGTTGATGAGGAAAATAGTGTTGTAATCGCCAAGTTTACTGATCTGCAGGCTCTGAACATTCATTTCGTCAAGCTTCACAAAATCATCATCTTTAAATAATGCCGAAATGTAATTCATCCCTTCTTTCGAACCTGAGTTATTTTCAAATATCGCAAGCGCTTTCATCTGTGGCTCAACAAAATAACTGATATACCAGTTGTTGTCGTGTGTAAACGGATAGTCGGATATCTCAATAATTCCAAGTTGTAAACCGCTTGTGTTATTGGTATATTTCAAACTGGCAGTTATTTCATTTTGTGCATTTACCGAAAAGTTTGTAATTGATTTTATTGAATCGTTCAGAATCATTTTTAAAGGCAGATTCTGAAAATTCTGGTTTGAACTGTTTTTAATCCTTACAAATATTTCTTCCTCCTGTTTCAGACGGTGAGCCGGAACTTCCACCCAGCACGAATCGATGTACAAATTGGAAACCTCGTTTGCCCTGAGACAAATAAAATAACTGATTACCGGCTCCTTATTGAAGTTTTCAAGGTCGGTGACCGATCGTTGAAAATCGGAGATGAAATAAAGATATTTATTGGCAGGCGCCTGGTTGTTTTCGTTATTCATCGCCGAAAAACGGTTGAAGATCATCGACATGGGAATTACAACCGGGGAAGGTTGAATTTCGGAAACCTGCTGAATAAACTGCTCCTTATTGAAAAGGTTCTGATGTTTGGGTTTTAAATCGTTGGTGAATAATTTGAATTTTGTACCTGCCGGATACGCCATGCAAATTTCGAGTGCCTTTTTTCTGGCTGATTCAAGCAACTGCCCGTTTTCGGACAGTGCATTCATACTGAATGAATTATCGATATATATGCCAATAATCTGGTCGGGTTGTTTTTTAATATCGGCAGTGGTTGGAATATATGGCTGCGCAAATGCAAACACAAGAAAAATAATTGCCAGAATGCGCGAAATCAATATCAGTATTTGTTTTAGCCTCGATTTGTTTTTTGTTTCCTTTTTAATATCCTTCAAAAAGCTGACATTGCTGAAATACACGGTTTTATAATGCCTGAAACTGAACAGGTGGATTATCACCGGGATCAGAATCGTAAAAAGTGCGAATAAAAATGAAGGAAACAGAAATTTCATGCGTCGGAAATATTATTTAAAAATTGCCACCTCTTTTTCACCTGTCGATTTTATAAAACCCCGGAACATCCCGCTGGTATTGAATTCCATCGCAATATTCCCTTTTGCATCCAAAGCAATAACACCGCCGGTTCCGTTCAGTTCAGTCAGTTTTTTTATTTCTTCAGCGCATGCCTCGGTAACACTCATGTTTTTGTATTCCATCAGCGCCGAAATGTCGCGTGCAAAACCCAGCCTGATGTAATATTCCCCATGACCTGTACACGAAATTCCACAGGTTTTATTGTTGGCATAATTTCCGGCCCCGATGACTGGTGAATCACCGATCCGGCCATATTTTTTATTGGTCATTCCGCCGGTTGAAGTGCCGGCACAGATATTTCCATGAGTATCCAAAACAACACATCCCACCGTTCCCATATTATCTTTAGATGTTCTTTCCCTTTCCTGTTTTTTTAATTGCTTTAACGATTCAAGCCTTTCTTTAGTGTAAAAATATTTATTGGGAACGATTTCCAAACCCTGTTTTTTAGCAAATTCCGATGCTCCTTTGCCGCATAAAAACACATGTTCCGAGTGCAACATCACTTCCCGGGCAGCGCAAATCGGATTTTTGATGTCCTGCACCCCGGCAACTGCACCGGCATTCAGGTTTTTGCCTTCCATGATCGATGCATCTAGTTCTACTTTTTCGTCGTTGGTAAAAACCGCTCCTTTACCGGCGTTGAACAGGGGAGAATCTTCGAGAACTTTGATCACTTTTACAACCACATCGGTTGCTTCGGTTCCTTCCTTCAATAATTTTCCGCCAAGTGCGAGCGCTTCGTTTAACTTAGCTTTATATTCTTCCTGCTTTTCCGGGGTCATTTTTTCCTTCGACATCACACCTGCACCGCCATGAATAACTATTGCATAATTCTGTTGTGCTCCGGCAACTGCGGTAAATACGATCAACACGGCTATAAAAATCAATCTTAATTTTCTCATAACACGATTTTTTTGCGCTGTTGCAAAAATGACATATTTAAGTGAGTGTAAAAATAATTCCGTTACTTTTTTGTTACCAAAGCGAAAAGATACCAGGAAAAAGAGTGAACCGGAAATTTGTTTATATTTTGTGCGACCAGGTTTAAACAAAAGTGCACATTTGTTGTTAAAATTGCAGTTCAGATTTATGATCAGATTTTTATTTAAATGAAAGCAGAAGGTTATTCGATAAAGGATTTGGAGGTTTTGTCGGGAGTGAAAGCCCACACAATCCGAATCTGGGAGAAACGTTACGGAATATTGATTCCCGGCCGGACCGACACTAATATCAGGTATTACAACGATATTGATCTTAGAAGAATAATAAATGTTTCTCTGTTGGTAAACAATGGATTTAAAATCTCAAAGGTTGCAAAGTTTGATGATAATAAAATCAGGGAATCGGTTCTTGGGATTAATAGAAGAAATAGCTCGGAATCGGATTTTGTTGACAGACTTATTCTTTACATGATTAATTTCGATAATATTGGATTTAGCAATTTTGTAAGTGAAATAATTTCAAAAAAAGGACTGGAAGATGCATACCTGAAAGTTTTTTTTGCCTTGTTTGAAAAGATTGGCACTTTCTGGCAGATAGGATCTGTTTTCCCGGCACAGGAGCATTATGTTACCAGCATTCTGCGGCAAAAGATAATAGCCGAAATTGATAAACTCGGATTTGACAATCGAAACGGAATGACAATGCTTTTCTTTCTTCCCGATGGTGAACTTCACGAAATGAGCCTGCTTTTTTATTCTTATCTTGCTCAGAAAAGCGGATACAATGTGATTTACCTTGGGCAGTTTGTACCATTTGAAGATCTGGCAAAAGTGCAGTCGCATGTGAAAATTGATTACATATTCACGGCTTTTATCAATGCTTTGCCAAAAGAAGATTTAGAGGAATACCTCAAAAAACTTAAAAAAACTTTCCAGGATCAGAAAATTTTTATAACCGGATTGCAGATTCAGCTGAACAAACCTGAGTTACCCCGGTCGGTGAAGATAATTCAGGATTACAGGGACTTTAAAAAATACCTTCAATAATGAAGTTTATTAAAACGTCTGTTTCCGATCGTATATTCTAAAAATTTTCTGTTATAAAAAAGGTTCAATTCTTTTTGACGGAATACTTATTCAACAATATTTTCGTTATTATGAAAAACAGGAAACGTTTATGAAAAAGCTTGCTATTTCTGCTCTGCTTGTGTTGTTAACAATAAATCTTTTTGCCCAGTTTAAATTTGATTTTGGAATTAAAGGTGGTGTCAACTTTTCGAAACTAAGTTTGAATGCTGAAGATTATTCGGCAGAATCGGTGACTAAAACTCATTTGGGTGCTTTTACAAGATTTGGATGGGAGCGTATTTTTATTCAACCTGAATTATACTTCAGCGGAAAAGGCGGGGATGTAAGTGACAATGTTTTCAATACTGTGACATCTTTTGATTTCAAAACATTTGATATTCCTGTATTACTTGGATTCAGGGTAATCAAGCGTAAACCTTTTGACCTGCATATCACAGCCGGACCGGTTTTCAGCAAAATCACCTCCGAGGATATTTCTTCGAGCGACTGGTTTAATCAGGCTTTTTATAATAATAGCTACATTGGAATACAATATGGCCTGGGTATTGATATTTTGTTTTTCACGTTTGATGCCAGAATGGAAAATGGATTGAGTGAATTTTATTCACAGCCCGGCGTTTCAGGGAAAAACAACACTTTTATGCTTTCTTTAGGTTTCAAATTTCTGTAACGTTTGCCGGTTAAAATCTGTGCTGATAATCTGCTGATTTTTATCCTGAGATATTTCTGAACTGGAAGGTATAAAATCTTAAAACTGATAAAAAGCTGATTTATTGATTTCTTCCTGTTTTCCAGTACCTGATAATCAAAAGAATAGCAATAAGAAGAATTAACAGTAATATCAGCAGCTTAATTCTTTCCATTTATCTTATAATTTTTTTCATTACTCTCATTTTGTGAGTGTAGCGTTTGGTGTCGATATTAAAAATTCCAAACTGATCTACATTATCGATACGCACTTTACCCGATGCATGAATGATTTTATTCCGTTTCCAGATGATCCCGACATGTACAATTTTACCTTCATTGTCATCGAAAAATGCCAGATCACCGGGTTCGGCTTCATCAACAAAACTCATCGGAATGCCAACTTTAACCTGTTCACTGGCATCGCGCGGAAGTTTTATCCCAATCATTTTATAAATTATCTGGGTAAATCCACTGCAATCGATACCGAATGGAGTCCGGCCTCCCCACAAATATGGTGCATTGAAGTATTTTAAAGCCTGTTTGATAGCCATTTCGCGGGGATTTTCGATCAGACCGTAACTCACTTCCCCCGAAGACGGATATGTTTCCTTTCCAACCGAAAATCTTTTCAGGTATGGTCTCCAGCCCGGCAATGTACTGCCTGCAACAAGCATTATACTTTGTTCTGGATTAACCGGAACAATTGTAATTACATCGGTAGTTACAGCAATTGAATTCTTTTCAATTTTATGCACTGTGCGTTCTAAAACCGGTGTTATCATCTTCGAATCAACCCACCCTTCGTAACCGTCGTATCTTAGTTTCACATTTGTCCACCCAACCATTTGTTCACGTAATTCGAAATGTTCGCCAAATAAAATCTGGGTTACCATTTCACTTTTTTCCGAAGGATCTTTTCGAACAGGAATAATACTGAGATTTGATATGCCGTAGTTCATTCAAATAATTTCTTAATTTTATTTCCTTTTAACAGCAATGTTTAGTTAGTGAGATTACACAAATCTATTAAAAAAATAATGTCAGCAACTTACTGTTCAGCGCTAA
>JBBIPU010000035.1:0-29684 GCA_037442685.1 Draconibacterium sp.
GCCGGTCACATTTTTACCATTGCCCTCTTTCATGACCTTGTTGCCGATGAAAATCAAAAAGAAAGGGCAAAAAATCTGATTGAAAGAATTTTAAATCACATTGTGGATAACAATTTTCAAATGATAGATATCGATGGGAAACCTACTCGCTGGGGAATCTGGAATCCCGACTCGCTCAACCATTCAAAAAACTGGATGTTCGAGCGGGGTTTGAATTCGCTGCAAATCCTGTCGCACCTGAAAACGGGAATTCATATCACAGGAAATCCGAAATTTAAAAAGGCGTACGATGAACTTATTACAAAACACGGATACGCCAGAAATGCGGTTCAGGCCAAGCAATTAGGGCCTTTTGAAACCAGTCATTCCGACGATATTCTCAATTTTTTCCCCTATTACAACCTTTTTCAGTATGCCAAAGACGACCCGAATTTTCCACTTTATAAGCAAAGTCTTGAACGAAGCTGGAAAGCGGTTCAGTCCGACAGGATGCCGGTTTGGAACATCATGGCCAGCGCTTTGCTTCAGAAAGATTGTGATTTGAATATTGCGCGCAAAGAACTGGAAGATTATCCGCTCGACTTAATCAACTGGTCAATGGAAAACAGTCACCGCTGGGATTTGCAGCACGAACAACGGGTTGACCGCTTCAGAAGTTTGCAGGCAACACGACCGGTTCTCACACCTGAAGGCAATGTCTGGCGATGGAATTCAAATCCTCGTCAACTCGATTCGGGTTTGAATGGATTGCAGGAAGAAGATGGCTCTTATTTTCTGTTTGCCTACTGGATGGGACGGTATTATGGATTTTTTCAATAAATGATTTCATTATGAGTAAGTTAAAAATTCATCAGTTGATATTGTATTTTGGAGTATTTACAGGTACAATTTTGGTTTCACCATGGGCAAATGCATTGGGTTCTGATTGTTTTTCACAGCGTGATTCGGTGATTGAGATTGCAGGAACGGAACAGGAAATGCTGAATCTGGATAAACCCGATGGAGGCCTGCCACCTTTGCCTGAAATTTTGAATATTGAACTTTTACGCACCACGCAGAACGCGACTGAACTGGCTGATGGCGATGGCTGGACTTATGCTCATCACATGGACCTTGCAGAATGGCGGGGTAGAATGTACGCCGCCTGGAACATGACACCAAAAGATGAGGATGTTCCCCCTTCGAAAGTGGTGTATTCAACATCGGAAAACGGAACGGATTGGAGCAAACCTGCTGACCTTTTTCCGAGGGAACTTGCCTGGGCATGCAGGTTTTATTTTTATCATACCAAAAATGATAAAATGCTGGCTTTTTGTGCAGCCCGCGTAAGTGAAGGAAATGTAAGCGAAGCCCTGAAAACGGTTTTACTGGTGCGCGAAATCAAACCAAACCACGAATTGGGTGAGGTTTTTACACTCATTGGTCCAAATGAAAAGTTACCGCCATTTTTTGAAACATCGGCTGATAAAGCTTTTGTTGAAGCCTGCCGTGAAGCAGTAAACAACAATATGTTGCTCGAACAACAGGATTACGGTATGTTTTTGGGTGACAGGAAAATGGAATGGCATGAAAAAACACCGCCTTTTAAAGGATTCTATAAATTCGGGAAGGCCTTTTGTTTTTATAAACGTGCAGATAACCAGTGGGTTGGTCTGACAAAAATGGGATTCGCCACCACTTCTGCAGATGAAGGTAAAACATGGACAGAACCTGTACTTCCGTCTTCACTTGTAGCAGGTTCAGCCAAAGTTTGGGGACAAAAAACACGCGACAATAATTATATACTTTGTTACAATCCCGACCCTAAACGGGCAAAACGTTTCCCGCTGGTTATGGTTCACGGTGAAGACGGTATTCATTTTAAAGAGATGAGAGTGGTGCACGGAGAACATCCACCGCTTCGCTACCCCGGTAAATACAAAGATTTTGGCTATCAATATGTACGTGGTGTGGCAGAATGGTCATCCGATGGCACTTTCCCTGATAAAAATTCGGTTTGGCTGATTTACAGCGTTCACAAAGAAGATATCTGGCTTTCGAGAATTCCGTTGCCTTTAAAAACCGATGCTGTCCCTTGTAAGATGGACGATTTTCAGGATGTAAATACCGGAGCTTTTGTGCCCGGCTGGAACCTTTATTCTCCCAAATGGGCGCCGGTCAGGGTGGTTGAAGAACCCGGGAATACTGAAAATCATTGTCTTGAACTCCGAGATGCAGACCCCACCGACTATGCCCGGGCCATGCGGGTTTTCACAACCAAAAATGCTGTCACTGCTGAATTCAGAATAAAGCCGCAACAGGTAAACAAACGCCTGGATATTGAAATTCAGGATGAAAAAGGAAATTCCTGTTTTACACTCGTATTTTCCGGTGATGGAACCATTAAAGCCATTGCAGCGACGAAGGAAATAAATCTTGGAAACTATAAGGCAGATAAATGGCTCTCCTTCAGATTGGCAGTGGACAAAAACAGTGTGGAAATAAAATATTTAAAAAAGAAATTTGTGTTGACATCAGAAGGTAATATTGAAAATAATCCCGGACGACTTGTATTCAGAACCGGAATTCGCCGGGGTATTGGCGACACAGACCAATTGTCGGACAGGAAGGACCAGCTCGAAAAGGAAGCATCTGTATTTTACGTCGATAACGTTTCAATTCAAACTAAATAAATCATGAAAAAATCACTCCTATTATTATTGTTTCTGGTTACAGTCTTTACTGTAAACGAAGCATCAGCCCGCACCAAAAATGCCGGTTTAAAAGACAGCCTTGTAATCGAACACATTTTCCCTTATCAGAAACAACATTGTCATGGTTCAACCATTGTTGAACTGCCCAACAAGGATTTGCTGGTGGCCTGGTTCCAGGGAAGCGGCGAACGCACGTCGGACGATGTGGCAATTTTGGGGGCGCGCTACAACCACAAAACCCGTCAGTGGGGAAAACCTTTTGTAATGGCCGATGTGCCTGACTTTCCGGATATCAATCCTGTGCTTTTTATCGACAACAAAAACCAGTTGTGGCTCACCTGGTACACCGTGATGGCTTACCAGTGGAGTTCGTCGTTGTTGAAATACCGTATCAGCGACAATTACATGCAAAAAGAAGGCGCCCCGGAATGGAAATGGCAGGATGTGATTCATGTAAAACCCGACGGGAGCCCCACCCAGGGCATTGGCGCCAATGATGAATTTGTGAAAACCCTTACGCGCAAGTTTGATGAATATTACGATTACCTGAAAAAAAGCGGCTACGTCGGTGAAAAAGGAATCCCGGAAGAAAAACTGGAAATGGCCCGCACGATGTTCCTCGATATTGCCAAAGGAAAGAACCTGGTAAGCGACGGCACAGACGTGAACGAAAAAGGCGAAAAAGTAAAAAAACAGCTTGGTTATCCCCTGATGCGCCGGATTGGCTGGCAAACCCGCAACAAACCTTTGTTTATCGGCAACCGGATGATTCTCCCGTTGTATTCCGACGGGCTGAACCTTTCCCTGATGGCCATAACTGACGACAACGGCAAAACCTGGAAGTTCAGCGAGCCCATTCTGGGTGGCGGGGCTATTCAGCCATCTTTGGCTGAAAATAAAGATGGTTCCATTACCATCCTGATGCGCGACAATGGTCCTGCTCCCCATCGCCTGCAAAAAAGTGTTTCGAATGACAAAGGAATTACCTGGAGTCCGGTTGTTGACACCGATATTCCCAATCCCGGAACGGCAGCCGATGTGGTAGTATTGAAAAGCGGCAACTGGGCGCTTGTCCATAACGATATTGAAGATGGCCGTCACCGAATGTCGGTCTGGCTTTCCGAAGATGAAGGCAAAACCTGGCCTTACCGGAAAATCATTGTGAACGGCGCTCCAGACGGGCCTGTCCGTGGACATTACCCTGCAATAATTCAGGGTGGTGATGGCATGATTCATCTTTCGTACACCAACCAGGTTGGAGACCCCAACGGTGGTGGCGACATTAAAAACATTGCCCATGCTGTGTTTTCAGAAGAATGGTTAAAAAGTAAATAAGGAAATAACAATTTAAAACCTGCTGAAATGAATATCAAATTTTCAATCCTTCTTTTTCTGATTTTAGCTTCGGCCCTGCCAAATATTTCAATGGCACAGAGTAACCGGAAAATCACGGATTTTAATCAGAACTGGCTTTTTGAACAGGACGACTGGATTGGGCTGACCACAGCCTCGCAGTTTTCATGGAAAGATTCGGCCTGGATTCCGGTGCAAACTCCACACTGTTTTAATGCCAAGGATACTTTTGATGAAACTCCGGGTTATTACCGCGGGTACGCTTGGTACCGAAAGTATTTCAGGCTTGCGGAAAGCGAAAAGGGCAGAATCATCAAAATACATTTCGGGGCGATTGGAAATGTTTCCGAAATCTGGGTGAACGAAAAATACTGTGGAAAGTCTTACCTGGGTTTTGTTCCGGTTGAAATCGATATAACCGATAAAATCAATTTCGATACCGACAACCTGATTGCTGTCCGTGTTCAGAACCTTCACGACGAAGAAGTTCCTCCCGGCCGCTGGCGAATGGATTACAATGTTTTCGGCGGAATCTACCGCGAAGTGACCATTATTACGCTTCCGAAAACACATCTGGTAAAAGAAGAACTTATGGTTACAACTCCCGAAGTAAGTTCTGGTGAGTCGGTAATCAAAGTTTCGGCTGGAGTGCTGAATGAAAACGCCGGCACAGTTCCGGTGGAGATTCGTTGTACATTAAAAGACGGGGCAAAAACGGTCGCTAGTTTTTCGCAGCAGGCAAATATTCCCGAAAATCTGACCATTCATTGCAACCAGCTTTCAGCAAAAATCAAAGATGTAAAGCTCTGGTCGCCCGATGAACCCAATCTTTACACGCTGGAAACTGCGCTTTTTCAGGATGGAAAACAGACAGACCAGTTAGCGGTAAAAGTTGGTTTCCGCAAAGCAGAATTTGATGCCGAAAAGGGATTTATCCTGAACGGAAAACCGCTGAAACTGCGGGGATTGAACCGTCACCAGGATTATCCCGGTTTGGGGAGTGCTGTTCCAGTGAGATTACAGATTCAGGATGCCGTGATTATGAAGGATTTGGGCGCCAACTTTGTACGCTGCTCTCATTATCCGCAACACGAAAGTTTCCTCGATGCCTGTGACAGTTTGGGTTTGCTGGTTTACGAAGAGGCTGTTTCGTGGCAACACATCGGCGGCGATGAATTTATGAATCACATGAACGATATGATGGCTGCCATGATTCGTCGCGACAGAAATCATCCGTCCATTATTTTGTGGGGAATGATGAATGAAGGCCGTTCAGCAAAAATGTTCGAAATGGAAGGTAAAACGGCTCAGTTGCTTGACCCCACGCGTCCTGTGAGTTATGCCGAAAACCATATCGATGTGGGAATTAAGGAAGGTACGATTTTTATGCCCGGTGTTTCAGGGCTCAATTATATGCTCGAAGAATACGACCAGCTTCACAAGGATTTTCCGCAACTGAAACTGCTGAATACCGAGTGTACCAATGGAGATAAAAGTTTGATTGGCGACCTGCCCAGCCAGATGAAAGCCGCTGCCATGATAAAAAGCGACCTCGATTTTCTTGAATCGAGGGAGTGGATGGCCGGTTCGTGCATCTGGTGTTTTCATGATTATGCTTCGGAATACAAACCGGTCAGGCCCATTCAGACTTCCGGTGTGGTGGATATTTACAGGCGTTACAAGGAAGCAGCCTGGATGCTGAAAGCCCGCTGGAACAGTGAGCCGTTTATCCGCATTGCCGGGAACTGGTACTTTACCGGAGAAGAAGGCAGTACCCGCGAAGTTACCGTCTGGAACAATTGCGATGAGGTACATCTTTATCTGAATGGAAAAGAAATAAATGGAACAGGTCCGGTATGGAAAGTTGCCTGTCAACCGGGCGAATTAAAAGCGGTGGGGAGAAAAGGGAATGAAGCTGTTGAATATGTTCTCCGAACACCTGGAAAAGCAACCGGGCTGCAGTTTGTTTCAAAAGAAAAGAATCTGAAAAACGATGGATTTGATGCAATTCCGCTGGTGGTTCAGTTAGTTGACAGCAAAGGAAATGCGGTTCCACAGAACGGGAAACAGGTTACATTTTCAATCGACGGACCGGGCAGACTGGCAGGAATTGGCGGGCAGACGGTTGTTAAAACGGCTGACGGTCAGGCGGCAATGGTTGTCCAGTCAACCGGCGGTTCAGGGAAAATAACTGTAACCGCAAAATGCGAAGGTTTAAAAGAAACGAATTATATCATCAATACCGAAAACTGAAAAAAATGAAATACATAAGTTTAATCGTATTTAGTTTTATTCTGGCATCCTGTGCCGTTGAATCTGTAAAGAAAGACAAAGAGATTCCCGCAGAACTGGTGGCCGACAACGGAACGCTGGTTGTAAAATTCGATTTAACACGGGGTGGCGCGATTTCGTGGATTTCGCTTTCCGGCTCTGAAAGAAGTCTTGTAAACATTGCCGACGAAGGTCGCTACATTCAGCAGTCGTATTACGCGGGCAAAAGTCTCGACAGAAAGGCTGACGGGCAGGCTCCCCGCTGGTCGCCGTGGCCTTGGAACCCCATTCAGGTGGGTGATGCTTTTCGCAACCGTGCAAAAATCCTGAATTTCAATCAGTCGAAAGATTCGTTGTATGTAAAATGCATTCCTATGCAGTGGGACATGAACAACCGGCCAGCCGAAGCCGAAATGGAACAATGGACAAAACTTGAAGGAAATCTCCTGATAATTCGCAACAGGCTGACAATCCATCGCACCGACAATATTTACGGCGACAGCATTGTCTGTGACCAGGAATTGCCGGCTGTTTACCCAATTTCAGCCTTGAAAAACCTGGTTGCCTATCTTGGACCTTCGCCTTTTACAAACGATACGGTCAGCAAACCCGAGGTCATTCACCTCGAAAGTGGTTTCTGGGGACGGTACGAAAATGTTCCTGAAAACTGGATGGCTTTTGTTGATGAAAATGATTTCGGAATGGCGGTTTACAATCCTCAGTGTACAAGGTTTCTGGCGGGTATGTCGGGGGTTCCGGGAAAGGAAGCTGCTGATGGCCCCACATCTTACATTGCCCCGGTGAAAAAGGAGATTTTGTATAAAAATTGTGTTTACGAATACAGTTATTTCATCGTGGTTGGCAAGCTGGATGAAATGCGGAAGAAGATTTATGAATTAAAAATGAAAAATTAGAAATGAAAAATAAGCTTAATACATGGAATATAGCCACTAAGCCACTAAGTCACAAAGAAACACAAAGTGTTTTGATGAGCGCTTTCTCTTAGTGTAATCTTAGTGCCTTTGAGCCTTTGTGGTAAAAATTTTTCTAAAAATTTTGATTCAATCAATTCATTTAATACTGAAACTAATGAAAACAAACTTATTGTCATTAAAAATTTTATTTCTGGTTTTGATAATCGTACTATTTACGAATTTGATTCATGCCCAACGCCCGGCACAGGGGCCTGTTTCCGCCAAAAAATACAATCCTGTGGAAATGGGTTACAAACTTGTTTGGAACGATGAGTTTGACGGAACTCAACTTGATACTACAAAATGGCGGGTCCGGGGAGTCGGGCCCCGTGCTGTTGCCTATGTTTCGCCCCGGGCGGTAAAAGTGGAAGGTGGTTTGTTGAAACTTTTTGCATTGAATGAAAACGACACTTTGTTCGGCAGTGCCGTAGGAACCCAGGGATTGTTTATGTCAAAATATGGCTGGTACGAATGCCGGGCGCAGGTGCAGAAATCGCCGGGCGGGGTGTGGTCGGCTTTCTGGATTCAATCTGCCGAAATTGCAAAAGGTGAAGACCCTGCAAAATTCGGCGCCGAAATCGATATCATGGAATGTTTCCGCAAGCTGGGTGAAGACATCGTTTCTCATAATATACATTGGGCGTACGGACCTCACCAGCAATCCACGCACGGCTACCAGAGTTACCTGAAAGGAGTGGGTGAGGGTTTTCACACTTTTGCGGTAGAGTGGCTGCCCGACCGGTACATTTTTTATGTCGATGGAATGAAGTTTTACGAAATCACGCAAGGAATCTCACAAATTGAAGAATACATGATTCTGAGTATGGAATACCCCAACAACCTGGAAGATGTTGCAAAGAGTGTTTTCCCCGATGTTTTCCTGGTTGATTACGTGAGGGTTTACCAGAAACAGTAATATTGAATCCGAACTTTTACCTCAACCTGAGGTTCAACTAATTCTAAAGATATGCTATTCAATTGAATGTTGTATCTTTAAATAGTTAAATCAATTTGTTCACTCGATAAACCGAATCACAAAATAGCTAAACATGGGACACATCAGCGCTAAGGATATTTATCGTAAACTGGGAAAAAAGATCGATGGTACATACGTGAGGGTTCCCTGGAACAACACACTTTTTCTTTTATTAAAGGAGCTTTATTCTCCTGAAGAAGCTGAAGTTCTGGTGAAAATGCCTTATGGACTTTCAACATTTGAACAGATTGCAAAAATAACCCGTTTTAACGAAGCCAAACTACACAAAGTGCTGGATGAATGTTGTGAAAAGGGCCTTGTTTTCGATGTTTCGCTGAATGACAGGTATTATTACATCCTGGCTCCTATGGTGGTGGGCATTTTTGAAATGACAATGATGCGTACCCGGGGTGAATTGAAACACAGGGAATGGGCAAAACTTTTCAATGAATACATGCATGGCAGCGACGCATTTTATGCTGCCAATTTCGGACACGGGGAAAAAATTTCGCCCTTGCGTGCAATGCCCCACGAAGAGGCAATTGATGACAGTTCTTTTGTTGAAATACTTGATTACGAAAAGGCAGGCATTATCATTGAAAACAATGACAGGTTTTCGATCGGACTGTGTTCCTGTCGTCACGAGAAACTCCATGCCGGAGAAAAAAAGTGCGATGTTCCGCTTGATACATGCTCATCGTTCGGAGTCAATGCTGACTTGTTAATCCGACATGGAATGGCGCACGAAGTTTCGAAATCAGAAATGTTCGAAAACCTTGCCCGGTCAAAAGAACTGGGATTGGTACTCACCTCCGACAATGTGCAGAAAGAAGTCGGTTTTTTGTGTCATTGCTGCGGGTGCTGCTGCAATGTATTGCTTGGTATCAGTAAACATGGATATCCGAATACGTTAGTTACTTCCACTTTTATTGCGAATGTGGAATCCGAAAAATGCACAGGGTGCGGAAAATGTGCATCGGCCTGTCCTATCAATGCAATTTCGATGGTTGACACGGATAATCAGAACAGAAAAAAAGCAAAACTTTCGAAAGTTGATGAAAGCATCTGTCTGGGGTGCGGGGTTTGTTCACTTTCGTGCAAAACAAAGGCAATCAGGCTTGTTAAAAGAAAAGAAAGGGTACTTCATCCCGAAAATACTTTTCAGCGAGTCATCCTTCAAAGTCTCGAAAGGGGCACACTGCAGAACCAGCTTTTTGGTGAGCCTGACAATGTTAACCACAGGTTTTTAAGAGGACTGATTGGTGGATTTCTTTCCATTCCCGGAGTAAAACAATCTTTGATGAGCGAACAACTCAGGTCAAGATTTTTAAGTTTTATGGAATCAGCTGCACGGAAAAAAGGAATAACATCGGTTTAATATTGTTGATCTTATCCTGGAAATCAGTGCTTCCTGTTCAGATTTTCAGCGAACCGCGGAAACCTCTTGCAGCATAATACGATTCGGCACCGTTGTGATAAGTGAAAACAGTGTTGTAGCGCCGATCACAAAAAATGGCGCCTCCCAATTCCCTGATCTCCTCCGGGGTTTTAATCCAGCTCGATGTTTTCAAATCGAAGTCTCCCAGTTGCTGCAGTTCCCGGTACTGCTCCTCAGTAAGTATCTCAATTCCCATGGCATCTGCCATTCCGATGGCGCTGTCAGCAGGTTTGAATTCTTTCCTTGCTTCCAGAGATTCAGGATCGTAACAGACACTTCTGCGTCCTTTCGGACTTTCGGCTGAACAATCATAAAAAATATATTCGCCGGTTTTATTGTCAAATCCAACAACATCAGGTTCTCCGCCGGTTTCCTCCATTTTATTGAGCGACCACAGTTTTTCAGTATTTGAATCAAGCTTTGCCTGCACTTTCTCCCATTCAATATCTTCATGGCGCTTCATGTTTTTCTCGAAGCGGACCTTTAAAATCCTGATCAGCATTTCCTTTTGTTCCAGCGATATTTCTCTTTTATTGATGTTCATGTTTTATTCATTTTCTTACGTAACAATAACAAATCATTATCATCATTGTTCCGGGAGTCACTTTTCAAAATCAGAATTGACATAAAAAAACTGACAAAAGTTAAACAAGAAAGATGGTAAACTGGTTAATATGTTTTAGATAGTTATACAAAAAAATGTTGAACAGAAAATTAATTTAAGAATGAAGAAAATAGAAAGAACGCTTGAAAAATTTATTTTTTTTAGTCGTTGGTTGCAGTTGCCGGTTTATATCGGGATGATCGTGGCAGCGTTATTTTATGCTGCAAAATTTATGGTTCAGTTATGGAAACTGGTCACTGAATTCGGTATAATGGATGAAAATACTATTATGCTTTCAGTGCTGGGGCTGATTGATATTTCGATGGTGATCAACCTTTTGGTGGTGGTTTTTATTGGAGGTTACACCACTTTTGTCAGCAAAATTGAGTTGGAAAACCACGAGGATAAACCTGAGTGGCTTGGTAAGATCAACGCCAGTTCGCTGAAAATAAAGCTGATTATCTCGCTTGTCAGTATTTCAGGTGTTCATTTATTAAAGACCTTTATCAATATTCACAACGTACCGGTACAGGAAGCTATTTTGCAGGTTAGCATTCATTTTGTGTTCCTGTTATCCGCACTGTTGCTGGCTTATTCTGATAAACTAATGGCTTCGTCAAAAAGCCACTGATTTTTATTTGGAAGAATTTAAAAATTTAACTTCTGAATTCAGTCACAGAAAAATTAAATCTGCATCTTTGGATTCAATTGAATAAAACCAAAATATTGAATAAAATGAACAGATTTAGTTTTTTAATCATGGCCTTTTTGATGGTATTTGCATTGAGTTGTAACAAGTTCCAGAAAAATAATCAGCAGCAGGAACAGCAGCAAATGGGCCCGGGCGGCGGAATGGGTGGCGGTAATTTTGACCCCGCTGCATTTATCGATCGCCAGATGGAAGAATTAAAAGAAGGCTTGCAACTGTCGGATGATCAGGAAAAACAGATGCGTGAAATAATTACTGCAGGTTTCGAAACTATGCGCAAATCACGCGAAGAAATGCAGGCTGGTGGTGGCGACCGCGAGGCGATGCGCGAAAAAATGCAGCAGATGCGCGAAGAACAGAACCAGAAAATCAAAGCCGTACTTTCTGAGGAACAGTGGACAAAGTACCAGCAAATTCAGCAGGAAAGAAGGGAGAGAATGCGTCAGGGTGGTGGTCCGGGCGGATCTCGGAATTAGTTTCTGAAATTGCCTGTAATATCGAAAGTGCAGGTTGGAAGTCCGATTTAAAAGAGCGTATCCGAAAAATACCGTTAATCAGGAACAATAAATAAAAAAGGCTGCCTTTTCCCGGCAGCCTTTTTCGTGGTTAAATTGTTATAAATTTATCTTTGCTTGTCTGACAAAATGCACACTTCTCATCAACTTTGGCCTGATCGTAGGTATTGCCGCAAACCGGACAAACCATATAAGTGTATGGAAGAGTGTTTACAGTGTTTGACTGCAATGCTTTAAGTGCTTCAGCGTAAAACTGCGCATGTTTCTTTTCAGTGTCAACAGCCCAGGTAAACGACTTTTCAGCTTTATCCATCTTTTCAGCTTTTGCATCGGCTAAAAATTGCGGGTACATGTTTGTTACCTCGTAAGTTTCTCCATCGATGGCTCCCTGAAGGTTTTCAGCGGTGGTTTTTACTTCAAATTCGGGTTTAAAGTCCTCCATTTTTTCGCCTAATGATTCGAGAACCTTTTTGTGGTTGGCTGCATGGATCGATTCTGCTTTCGAAGCAGCATCGAACAGCTTGGCAATTGTGTCTTTGCCTTCTTCCCTGGCTTTTACCGCAAATGCTGCATATTTGGCACTCGCAGTTGTTTCACCTTTTATTCCGGCTTTGAGATTTTCGATAGTTTTGACAGGTTTTGGTTGGCTGCAACCGTAAAGAATGAATAAACCTACAATTGTAAAAAACAAAATCTTTTTCATGTTTTTTTAGTTTAAAGTTAATATTAAAGTGGCATCATATAATTATATACAAGAGTTCCTCCAAAAAATCCGGTAATACTTACACTGACAGCAGCTAAAGCATAAACCGCAAAAATCAGCCATTTAATAACGTTATTATCAGATTTTCTGAACATTTCAAAACTTCTTAATGATAAAGCTATCAAAAGAAGGATCACTGTTATCCAGGCAAACGTTTCATGTGTTTCACGCACATTTCCTGCTTCGCCTGACATTTCTGAAGTAAAAAGGATTCCTGACAGGAGGGTTACAATAGCTGCCAAAGTTCCTGTCAAAAGGAGGTAATAACCCATTTTTGAAAAGCAGGGTTCTTTCCGATACAATAACTGCACTAAATCGGCAAGAAAACCAATTGCAACTAACGCGATCGGAAAATGTACCAACATCGGATGAAGATGACTTGTTGTAAACATATTATTTCTTTTTGAGCGAAAGTTAAATATTTTTCAAAAATCAAACAAGTCAGATAAGAATCCTCTTTTATTTTTTGTTTGATAACCATAACCATGATGCTCATCGTGATGACGATGTTTATCATGATGATAATCAACATGTTGGTCGTTAACCGGATTATAACCGGAGTAGGGGGAGGAATAACCCGCAGAACGTTCTATTATCTTTTCAAGTTCTCCCCTGTCTAACCAGACACCACGACAACCAGGACAAAAATCTATTTCAATCCCGTGGGTGTTGGTTATTACCAGGTTTGTATTACATCGTGGACAAATCATTTTTTTAATTGAACTGATTCGATTTGCTTGTCAGTCAACTGCATTAACTATTGAGCCTGTCTTTCTTTCAGAAACTTTTCGCGGTAATTTTTTGGCGTGTCATTGTACACTTCCCTGAAACATTTGATAAAATAATGTGCCTGGCTGAACCCGGTTGTGTATGCAATTTCTGAAATGCTGAGATCTGTTTTTTCGAGCTGTTCAACGGCATTGCGCAAACGCACCAGCCGCATAAACTGGTTGGGAGTCTGACCCACCAGCAGTTTGAATTTCCGGTGAAGAACCGATTTGCTTACATTCAGTTCCGACGCAAAATCATCGAGATTGAAATCAGCGTCCATCAGGTGTTTCTCAATCACGTCAATCGACATTTTCAGGAAGTTTTCCTTCGAATCGAACTCGATTTCTGAATGGGTTTTGGAGATCAGTTCAGAATACAGTTGGGTTTTTCTTTTCAGCCTGGTTTTGTGAATGTTGATCATCTGGTTGAGCAGCGCCTCAGTATCGATCGGTTTTTTAAGATAAATGTCGGCGCCGTGACGGTAACCGGCCAATTCATCGTCAGTTGTGGCTTTGGCTGAGAGGATGACCACAAAAATGTCGGAAAATCTCGGGTCGTTTTTAATCTTTTGTGTCAGTTCAAGCCCGTCGCTTCCAGGCATAATAATGTCGGTGATCACAATTTCAGGAATATATTTTTCAACCAGTTCCATAGCTTCTGTTCCGTTCCCGGCCGGTAAAACATTGAAATAGGTTTTCAGTTTTTTTACCGTGTATTCGAGCAGTTGCCGGTTGTCCTCCACCACAAGAATGGTCGATTTCTCATTTGCAGAAGGTTCCGGGATGTTTTCATCAGGAATGATTTCATCACTTGTAATTTTCAACGGCAGATTTACTGTAAAAGTCGTTCCCCGGTCCGACACCGAATTTACAGAAATGGTTCCACCCAGCAAATCCACAAATTTTTTCACAATAAACAATCCAAGTCCCAATCCCTGCGGATCTCCCGCTTCAACATTACGCGATTCACGGTAGAATTTTTCAAAAACCAGTCGCTGACTCTTTTCGCTCATTCCAATCCCGGTGTCTTCCACACTAATTGAAATAGTTTGATTTTCTTTTTCGAAATCAGCCGAAATCACCACAGACCCTCCTTCGGGCGTATATTTCAGCGCGTTGCTCAGTAAGTTGTAAATGATCCTTTCGAGTTTAATATGATCAGTTTTAACATTCAGTTTTTCAAATCCCGGTTTGTATTCAAGCCTGATATTCTTCGAAATGGCCATGTATTCAAAGGCACGTGTGCAGAACCGGATAAAAGAATTCAGTTCAATATTGGTTTCCTTTATCTGGCTGTCGGAAAGTTCAGTTTTTTTAAAATCGAAAATCGCCCCGAACATATCGGATAAAAATGAGGTGTTTTTCCTGACGATTTCCAGTTTTTCGCGGTTCGATTCCGAAATACGCCCTTCACGCAACAAGTCGTTAACCGGTGCAAGGATCAGCGAAAAAGTGGTAAGAAAATCGTGCGAAAGCCCGTTGAAAAAACTCTCTTTTTCCCTGATCAATTCTTCCTTTTTCTCTTTTTCTATCTGGTCAAGTCTGAATGCGTGCCTTTGCTGGATTTTCCTGTAAAAATAGAGCATGATGAAAACAACAATCAGGAGCAAGACAAAAAACGCGATGAACTTTGTCGATCTCTTTTCCCACCAGGGTGGTGTAACTGTCAGGTTGAGTGACCATTCAGGAGGATCGTTTTCATCAGAACCAATGTTTTTGATTTCGAGCAGGTAGTTTCCCGGTAAAAGTTGCGAAAAGGTTACCGGGTTGTCAAGCCCTGTGTACTGCCAGTTTTCAGAGAACCTGCTTATCCTGAACTTGTAATAAGTCTTAAATACAGCCTGTCCGGTTTCGGCAAATGAAAGCGAAATCCAGCGGCATTTGTACGGGAGTGTCATCGATTTGGTGTATTCAGGAGCCTGTTCCAGAACCAGTTGGTTATATAATTTATCACCAGCTTTTATTTCATGGTTGTCAATTTCAAGATTGGTCAGAATGATTTCAGGTTTTTCAGTCTGGCTCAGTATTAAATGCGGGTCAACAATGATCAGGTTTTCAGAAGTCCCGAAAACAAGTGTTTCTTTACCACCGGTAATAATTTTAGTTGCTGACAGAACAGGATTTTTTCCTGTCAGAACCGGATTGATCTCCCGGACTGTTTTGTTATTGTGCATTTTGCAGAAAATCCTTTCCCCCGCACTGAACCAGAGATTGTTTTCAGAATCGGCGATTAAAGTACGCACCGGTGCGGCTGGCAAAAGTTTTTCGGAAAACAACGGAACCAGCGAATCGTTTTTTTCAGTATAACAGGCAAAAACATTGTTAGAAGTACCAATCCAGAGAATATTTTCAGCCGGGTCTTTCAGGATTCTGAATACCGGTTCTTCCGAAATAATCACACCATTTTCAGCAAGTTCACCGGTCGATTTATTAAAAAGTACAAGACCGTTGTTCGAAGAAATATAAAGTTCATGTTTGTTAAACGGTACAATTCCGGTGATTTCATTATGTGCAATCACGGGGTAATTAATTGTATCACTGCTTGTCCCTGAGTCATTGAATTCAGTCGAAACAAGCCCGTTCTGTTTGGTGCCGAACCAGACCTTTTTACCGTTTTCAGAATAAACAGCGGTTACCTTGGTGATTTTTGGAAGAATTTCTTTCAGATTTATATTTGCCTTTTCATCACGACGACCTGAATAAATCCCACTGCCATCGTGGGTTATAAAAAAATGATGCTGGTCGGAATACAATAAAAGAACATAGTTTTTAAAGTTCCCTGCAAATTGATCCTGAAAACGTGGCGCCACTGTGTTGTTTTTCAGGTCGGCTTCCAGAACACCGGCGCCCTGTGTGCCGATCAGGATTTTGTTTTCGCCTGCCTGAACAAGCGAAACAGCAGGTTTGGGCAGTTTATCGTTTGGCGGAAAATGACGGATTCCATTGTAATCGGGATTGAATTTCAGCAATCCTTCGCCAAAAGTTCCCACCCAGATATTTTTGTATTTGTCGCGGTAAATACAATTGATAAACGAAGGTGAAAACGGGCTTTCCCCTAACAGGTGCATGGCTTTCGGATTGTTGAGGTCCAGTTTCAGCAAACCACTTCCCCAGGTTCCGAGGTACAATGAGTTGTCCGACCCGTCAAGAATTCTGTGGATGGAAACGGTTTTGTCGGGTGGTAAAATTTCGTTAAGAAATGTTTTTTCAGGTTCATGATCATCCCAGGTCATTTTCAGTAAGCCCGAATCCCAGGTTGAGCACCACACAGTGTTAGGTTTATCTGTGGGCAGAAACTGATTGATTACGTAATTTGGTGTTCCCGGATCGCCCCATTTTTTCTTTGCAATATTGTAAACCAGCAAACCAGTGTACGTGCCAATCCGCAGGATTCCTTTTGGCTGTTCAATAAATGTGGAACCAATATAACCTGGGTAATGGATTTGAGCTGTGTATTTCAGCGAATCCTGATTTTTTTGATTAAGCTGGTAAACTCCCTGTTCCCAGGTTCCCAGCCAGATTTCTCCGGCTGAATCTTCAAAAACCGAAACAACCCTTTCAGGGGGTTTGATATTAATAATTGAAGAAATATTGTAAAATTTATCTTTTTCAGGATCGTAAACATCGGCTCCGCCATTTTTCAGCCCGATCCACAGCAATCCTTTCGAATCGAAAAACAAAGTTTCGATGTTGTTGCTGCTGATGGAATTCTTCTGGCCGGGGTTTCGTTTGTAAACTCTGAAATTTTTACCATCGAACCTGTTCAGCCCATTTGATGTGGCAATCCAGATGTAGTTTTCATTTTCCTTAATATCGGTGACTTCAATTCCGGAAAGTCCTTCAGAAAGCCCGTACAGCAAATGATCCTGCGCAATGATTTTTCCCGCAGCCATCAAAAAAACAACCAATAATGTAAAAAGCTTTTCTCTCACCTGATTTACGTTAATCCATGCAAAATAACTGAATTTTCGTAAGTGTTTTCACCCTGACACGATTTTGCTATTAATCGACTTTTTTGTGCTATGGTTTCTGTTTCAATCGCTGTAAATTTGTAATTTAAACAAATGAAAACAGAATTAAATCTTACTAACGAATCAAAAATGAATGGCTTAAGATTTCTGAAGTCTTTTTTAATTCTCCGGATGGTTGCATTGCTTTTGACACTCTGTATTTTCGGAGCTGTTACTGCGGGAAATGATTTTTATAGAGATGAGAAAAACGATTTCAGTCAGCAACAGACGAAAACAGTTACAGGAAAAGTAATCGACAACGATGGACTGGGAATTCCGGGAGTGAACGTTGTGGAAAAAGGTACTACTAACGGCGTGGTAACCAATGTTGACGGAGTTTTCTCACTTGCACTGAAAACTGAAAATCCGGTGCTGGTATTCAGTTTTATCGGTTATACATCACAGGAAATTACAGTTGGCAATAAAACAGATTTAACGGTTAAACTCGAACAGGAGGTGAAATCGCTCGACGAAGTGATGGTTGTAGGTTACGGTGTTCAGAAAAAAGCCACGCTTTCAGGTTCGGTTTCATCTGAAAGAGGCGAGGATATTGTAAAAGTGCCGGCCATGAATATTACCAATGCTTTGGGTGGAAAAATGCCCGGACTGGTGGCGGTGGGGCAGAGCGGTGAACCCGGCGCCGACTATTCAACCCTGTTTATCCGCGGCAGAAGCACGCTCAACGACAATTCCCCGCTGATTGTTGTTGATGGAGTGCCCAACCGTTCGCTCGAAAGAATCGACCCTGCTTCCATCGAAAGCGTTACAATTCTGAAAGATGCTTCGGGTGCAATTTATGGTTCGCAGGCAGCCAACGGTGTGATACTGGTTACCACAAAACGTGGAAGCGCCGATAAAATGGATGTCAGGGCCAGCTTCTCTGCAGGATTCTCGCAGCCAACAAAGATTCCATTAATGACCAATGCAGCTGAATATTGCGAACTGGCAAACGAAGTGATGTATTACCGGCAGAAAGACCCGGTTTATTCTGCAGAAGACATTCAGAAATACAGCAGCGGCGCCGACCTGTGGCGTTATCCCAATACCGACTGGTACAAAGAAGTGCTTAAACCCTGGTCGTTTCAGGATATTGCCAACCTTACCATGTCGGGTGGAAACGAACATATCAAATCATTTGTTTCGGTATCGTCGAGAAGCCAGGACGGGTTTTTTAAAAACAGCGCCAGCAAATACAGTCAACAGGATATCAGAGCCAATATCGATAACAAGGTGAATAATTCCATCAATATTTCTCTCGATGCCAGTTTCAGACTCGAAAACAGGGATTTTCCGACAGCTTCGTCTGCGAATATTTTCCGGGACCTCACTTCTGCGCTTCCGATGCAGGTGGCACACTGGCCTACCGGTGAACCCGGACCGCCACTCGATCCTACAGTTCAGAACAATCCGGCTGTTCAGGCAACTCCTGATGCAGGTTTGCTGGAAGGCGAAAATTACGTTTTTAACATCAATTCGAAACTGAACATCAAAATTCCGTGGGTGCAGGGACTTACTTTCACCGCCACCGGTTCCATCGACCGGGGAATCAATTATTCAAAATATTTTTCAAAACGCTACGAATTGTATTCATGGGATGGTGTCACAGTGGATGAAAACGGTGTTCCGGTGCTGACAAGCGACAAATACGGGCAGTCGGACATGAAACAGCAGACCGAAATCAGCAAACAATACCTGGTAAACGGTTATTTTACCTACCAGCGGAAATTTGCCGATGTTCACAGTGTAAATGTAACGGCAGGTTTTGAGTTTATCGAGAACAATTTTAACTGGTTTTCGGCACAGCGGCTAAATTTCAGTCAGAATTATCCTGCCGAGCTTAATTTTGGCGACGTCAACCAGCAATATGCATCGGGTTCAAATCCCGGAACCAACCGCTGGCAAAACTATTTTGGCCGTGTAAACTATTCATTTAAAGAAAAATATATTGCCGAATTTGTATGGCGCTACCAGGGTTCGAGCAAATTTCACCCCGATACACGCTGGGGATTTTTCCCGGGAATTTCGCTGGCTTACCGTATTTCGGAAGAAAAATTCTGGACCGACGGCAAAATTCACAAAGTAATCAACGACCTGAAATTGAGGGCTTCGTACGGAAAAACCGGGAACGACCTGATTCCTCCGTACCAGTTCTATTCGCTTTACGGAAAATCAGTTTTCAGTTTTGTGACAGGTGATGGAACGTACAACCCGGTTTATTACGAAGCGCTGGCGGGCAATGCAAAAGCGCAATGGGAAGAAGCTGACCAGTATAACATCGGTTTCGATTTGCTGATGCTTGATTCAAGATTGAGTATCACAGCCGATTATTTTAATAATCTGCGCTCAAAAATCCTGATTTCGCAAACTGCTTCGGTTCCTGACATGACCGGCGCATCGGATATTCTTCCCAAGATCAACCTTGGAGAGGTAAGGAATCAGGGTTTTGATTTTGAATCGACATGGAACGATCAGGTAGGCAAATTGCATTATTCAGTGGGCATTAATATCATGAATGCGCAAAACAAGGTGTTGTTTTTTGATGAAGCTGAAGGTTCTTTGCCCTGGCAAAAACAGACCGGCTACCCGATGCAATCGGGCTTGTATTATATCGCAAAGGGAATTTTCCACAACCAGGCCGAAATCGATGCTTACCCGCACATGGCCAACGCTCGTCCGGGTGACGTGATTTTTGAGGATGTCAGCGGCGATGGAAAAATCGATGGCGACGACATGAAACGTATTTATAAAAATATCGTTCCCACCTGGACCGGCGGTTTAAATCTTTCAGCTAAATACAATGGATTCGATCTTTCGGTCCTGGTGCAGGGACAGGCCGGAGCTGTGCGTTACACTCAATACACGGGGAGTGTTGGCGGCCAGAATTATTTCAAAACATTTTACGATAAACGCTGGACAGAGCAGAATACAGAAGCCGACTGGCCACGAACTTTTAACCGGAACGATGAGTACTGGGTGAGTTCGTCGAACCCGAATACATTCTGGCTCCGGAAAACCAATTTTGTAAGGCTGAAAAACATCGAACTGGGTTATACACTGCCTTCAGTTGTTTGTCAGAAGCTGAAACTGAGTGATATCAGGCTTTTTGTGGGTGGAATGAACCTGTTGACCTGGGCACCTGACATGGTGGATTTCGATCCTGAACTTGAACCCAAAGGCGATGGTTTTGCCGGACAGGGATACCCGCTGCAGAGAATTGTCAACACTGGTGTAACCGTTAAATTCTGATTGGTCATGAAAAAATCAATATACATCATTTTACTTGCATTGCTCGGTGTTTCCTACTCGTGTAACGATTACCTCAACACCTATCCCGGCGACCAGTACGACGATGCCACAATCTGGAAAAACACAGAACTGATTGAAAGTTTTGTTTATGGAATTTACAATAACATTCCTTACCCGTTTCAGTGGTACAATTGTGCAGCTCTGGTCGATGAAGCAGTTCCGGTGCAGGTTGACGGCGTTGTGGATGATGTTCTCAACGGCCGGCTGACTCCTGAAAACCTGGGTGTTTTCCAGAACAACTGGGCCAACGCCATGGATGGATACTGGTGGGCAGATATTTACAGTTCAGTCAGGGCGTGCAACCTGTTCTTCGATAAAATAAAAATTGCCGGTAACACTCCTGAAAATACAAAAGAACAATTAGCTGGCGAAGTGCATTTTCTGCGTGCCTACTATTACTTTCTTCTGATGGAACAATATGGAGGTGTTCCGCTGATTGATTACGTGATCAACATTGGCGACAATTATAATATCCCGCGTAATACTTTCGAAGAAACGGTGAATTTTATTGTTGCCGATCTTGATGCAGCTGTTGAAAATAACCGGTTGGCCAACCAGAACGACAAAACAAGGGCAACCGAAGGAGCTGTTTATGCACTGAAATCGAGGGTGCTGGTTTATGCTGCCAGCGAGTTGTACCACAACAACGGAAACTGGACAAACGGTTACGCACACCCCGAACTTATCGGTTACACTTCGGGAACTTCAGTAACACGCCAAAACCTTTACCAACAGGCAAAAACCGCTGCCGAAAAGGTGATGAATTTAGGGAAGTATGATTTATACACTTCTGCTATTCCAAATAAATCAATCAATTATCAAAATATTTTCCTGCAGATGTCGTCGAAGGAACAGATTTTAATCAATACCAACGATAAAAAGGTCATCTATTATTACGGAACCGACTGGCCGGCCTGGGTTTACGGACCTCCTTCGTACGGCGGTTTCGGGCTTAACCAGGTTACCGGTAATCTGGTAAATGCCTTTGAAAATGCCGACGGAACAAAGTTTAATTTCGATGCAAAGGCAACAAATCCTTACTCAGGGCGCGATCCGAGGCTTGAAGCCACTGTCCTGCATCACGGTTCATCGTGGTACAAAAAAGGCCCGACAGGAAACTGGGTAAACAATGTAATCGATATCAACGGCGCCGATAAAGGGAAAGACAAACCCTGCACAGGTTACTACATCAAAAAGTTCATTTCTCCCACCGAAAACGATTATTATTTCGGAACGCGTCAGCCACAGCCATACATGTTTATCCGTTATGCCGAAGTGCTGCTGAATTATGCGGAAGCTTGTCTGGGCTTGGGCGATGAAAGCCAGGCAAAACAGGCGCTCAACCAGATTCGCACCCGTGCCGGAATGCCAAACATTCCCGAAAATGAAACAGGTCAGGATTTGATTGACCGTTACAGGATTGAACGACGGGTGGAACTAATGTGGGAAAACCAGCGCTTTTTTGATGTCCGCCGCTGGATGATTGCTGACCAGGCTTACAAGGAAGCGTACGGTGTAACATTCGATGGGAGCAAATACACGCAGGTGTTGAACGAAAAACGTACATGGAATCCGAGTCACTATTTTATACCCATCAAGTACACCGAAATGCAGAAAAACACGGCGCTGGTGCAAAATCCGGGGTATTAATCCGTAAAACAGAATCGAAGAAAATGATTTCGGAAGAAAAATATAAGTTGAACAGGTCGAAGGTGGAAAAGCTGTTGTTTGTGCTGATCACACTTGTTTTTCCGGTACTGTTTTTTAGTTGTTCCTTTTTTGAAAAAGGCGTTTCATATTATTTTGACCCTGTAAAAGGAAACGATCAAAACAGCGGTACATCGCGGAGGAAAGCTTTTCAGTCGCTGTCAAAAATAAAGGAACTTGCCCTGCAACCGGGTGATAAAATCCTGCTGAAATCGGGTTCGGTTTTTACAGAACAGCTTTTTTTCTCGGCGAAAGGTGATTCGCTCCACCCTTTAGAAATCGGGAAATATGGTGGCGAAATCCTTCCTCACATAAAAGGCAATGGAAAAACAGCCGCTGTTCATATTTTAAATTCGGAATATTTAATCATTCGCGATCTGGAGATTAGCAACAAAGGCGATACACCGGTGGCGGGATTAAACGGCGTGCTGGTGGAACTCAATAATTATGGTGTTGCAAAAGGAATTACCATCGAAAACCTGTTTGTACACGATGTGACCGGTTCGCTGATGAAGGAAAAAGGGGGAGGAGATGCCATTCATTTTGTGAATTATCATGATGATAAACCCGACACGGTTTTATCCGGTTTCGAAGGGCTTGTGGTTCAAAACTGTCATGTTAAGAACTGTCAGCGAAACGGGATTATGATGTGGGGCAACTGGATTCGTAGCAAATGGTTTCCGAGCCGGAATGTGATTATCAGAAACAACCTGATTGAAGGAGTTCCCGGCGACGGAATTGTGCCTGCCGGCTGCGAAAGTCCACTGGTGGAATACAACGTGATGCATGATTGTCCTGCCACTCTGCCCGCATCAGAAGCCTGCGACGGAATCTGGCCATGGAGCTGCGACAACGCTGTTATTCAGTTTAATGTGGTTGACGGACACAAATCGGTTGTTGACGGGTACGGTTTTGATTCTGACTGGAACTCAACCAACTCGCTTTTTCAGTATAATTTAAGCATGAACAACGACGGTGGTTTTATGCTCATCTGCAATTCAGGTGGCTGGCCAACCGGATGGAGTATCGGTAATATCGGTACGCGCGTTCGTTACAACCTCAGTATCAACGATGGCATCCGGAATTATATTCCTGCCAATAAAAAGGAGTATTTCTCGGCGCTGTTTCATATAACCGGTCCGGTTTCGAATACAATCGTTGAAAAGAACTTGTTTTACGCAGTCACGAAGGAAAAGCCTGAAATTGACAAAACATTTGTACACCTTTCGAACTGGAACGGTTATTCCGACAGTACAGTTTTCAGAAATAATTATCTCTTTTTAGCCGAACCTCACACCGCTGTTTTACCCGGAAAATCGACCCGGAACTATTTTGAAGGGAACCTTTTTGTAGGTGGACTTACCGGCTTTGAAAACGGATTTCACAAAACAGATGCTCCGTTTAACGACAAGCTCTGGTACGACAAAAACGATGAGAACTGGAATAAACTGATCGGTTTTTTAAAGGATAAAAAGGTGACGATCGACGGTATCGAATACAAAATCATCGATCTGATCGGTTATTCAGAAAAGGACAAGTAGAAAGCAAATAATGTAATTATAATTTAAAACCAATAAATAATTCAGTATTAACTATTTAAAACATTACAAGATGAAAAAGACTTTACTTCTTGCATTGATCCTTGCATTTACAACAGGTGTATTTGCACAGGAGCTGATTAAAAACGGGAACTTTACGATTCCCGATGATGGCAAAGTTTACGGTACAATCGATTCTATTCCGGGCTGGAAAACCGATGATCACCGTGAAGGGTGTAATATGCGTGACATTTACAAAGGCGATGGCGTTTGTAACCAGTGGGACGGGGCAGGCAGTTTTTACCAGGTGGTTGGTGTTGTTCCGGCCGAAGAAACCAGATTCGATGTAACTTACCAGTTAGCTTGTACTTACAGCTACTGGGCAGGATGGAAAACACCGGTTTATGTGATTTTCAGCGCTTATTCGGGTACTGACGTCACAACCCGAGTTCCCATCGACTCGCTGAGTTTCGAGTTCTGGACAGCCAACGCCAACTACGGAAAAGACTCAACTATCAGTTTGCAGTGGACTTTGCCTGCTGGCAGCGCATTTGCCGGACAGAACCTGGTGATTGAATTCAAACAGTTTCGCTCGGCAGATTACGGATACAGCGAATCGTGGACTTACCTGAATTACGATGACATCAGCGTGATTGCCACAGGTGGCAAAGTAATTGTGGATAATCCGGATACCGGAACTGAACTGCTTACAAACGGCGATTTCAGTCTGCCTGCCGACAGTGTTGAACACAAAAACCTGAATAACATTCCGGGCTGGAAAACCGATACGCAAAGCGAGGATTTTAACGGCAGGGCCAATGTAAACACAGGCCCTTCAACCGGTGAAGCAGTTGCATGGCTGTGGGATGAAACTCCCGGCGTTTATCAGGTTGCCGGAACTGTTCCGGCAGTGGCAACACAATACGATATCAAATTCGACCTTTCCTGTTTCTATACCTGGTGGAGTGATTACAAATCTGATTTTTATGTGATTTTCAGCACTTTTACCGGTGATGATGCAACAACCCGAATTCCTCTCGATTCAATCAAATTTACTTACGACTGTAAAAGTGCCGACTGGTTCAAATTTACCACACTCGAAGGAACTTACACGCTTGATGCCGGAAATTCGCACACCGGTGAAAACCTGGTTGTGGAATTCAAACCATTTAATTCTGCCGATTTTGGTTACGGCTCATCGTACACTTATTTCTGGCTGGATAACTGCAGCGCAAAAGCCACAACTTTGGCTGTAAATGAGGAAAATTTGGTTCAGAACGGCGATTTCAGCTTGCCAAACGACAGTATCGAACACAAAAACCTGAATAATATTCCGAATTGGAAGACCGACACACAAAGCCAGGATTTTAACGGCAGATCGAATGTAAACACTGGCCCTTCAACCGGCGAAGCAGTTGCATGGTTGTGGGACGAAACTCCGGGAGTTTACCAGGTGATAGGCACTGTTCCATCGGTTTCTACCCGTTTTGACGTCAGCTTCGATTTGTCGTGTTTTTACACCTGGTGGAGCGATTACAAATCTGATTTTTATGTGATTTTCAGCACTTTTACCGGTGATGATGCAACAACCCGAATTCCGATTGATTCGCTTAAATTTACTTACGACTGCAAAAGTGCCGACTGGTTTAAATTCAGCACTCTCGAAGGTTCGTACACTGTTCCTGCCGGCAATGCCCATGCAGGTGAAAAACTGGTGGTTGAATTCAAGCCGTTTAACTCGGCTGATTTTGGGTATGGTTCGTCTTACACTTATTTCTGGATGGACAATGTGAAGGTGAAATCGACCATTGTAACCGGTGTGATTGAAAAGCCTGTGGCTGACAACCTGAAAATATGGGCATACAACCACCAGCTTTTTATCGATGGCGCTAATGAAATCAGCCAGGTTTCAGTATATGATTTAACAGGAAGAAAAGTATTTGCCACAAAACCATACAACAACGTGATTGATGTCCCCGGATTATCAGGTTTTCACATTGTTGTGGTGGATGCTGGCAGGGTTCGCAAATCGCAAAAAGTAGTTTTCTAGTTTAGTTTAGTCAATTTGCCGGGGGATTTTTTGGTCCCCCGGTTATTCTTTTAAATTGCAGCGGGAAACTTATGTAATGAGAAGTATTTATTGTCGTATTTTAATACACTCAGTCCCTGCCCGACTTAGCTGGTCAGGCGGGCAAGCCACCTTGCGGTGTCTTCGCCCCTCTCTTTGTAAGAGAAGGGGCAGAGTTCTCCAGATGTATATCGGGAGAACTCGGGGTGAGTAAAGAAATGAAAATATGACATTATATTTTTACAATACTTATGCTCTCCGCATAACACTTTATATAACTACGAATGAAAAAAATCAACCTGCTTTTTATCCTTTTTTTCAGTCTGAATGCTTTTTCTCAAACACAGCTTTTCGACGATGGCTGGCGGTTTCACAGGGGTGGGGCGCAAAGTGCCGAAACCGTGGGTTTTGACGATTCGCAGTGGCGGATGATTGATTTGCCGCACGATTGGAGCATTGAAGATTTACCCGGAACAGATTCGCCTTTCAACCCAGATGCGGTGAGCCAGGTGAGCGGAGGTTTTACCACCGGCGGAAATGGCTGGTACCGCAAAACGTTTACCTTGCCCGAATCGATGAAAGGAAAGCTGATTCAGATTCAGTTTGATGGCGTTTATATGAATGCCGAATGCTGGCTGAACGGACAATCGCTTGGCAATCATCCGTATGGATACACTACTTTCTGGTACGATATTACTTCAAAAGCCAGGTTTGATACGGTGAACGTGCTGGCGGTCCAGGTGAAAAACGAAGGCGCAAACAGTCGCTGGTACAGTGGTTCGGGAATTTACCGCCATGTGTGGCTGAAAGCTTCCGACCCGCTGCATGTTGTTCCTATTATTGTGTATGTTACCACACCCGAAGTGAGTACCGAAAAAGCCACGGTAAAAATAGTCACCACAGTTGGCGACAAAACCCAAAAGCAGGCTGAAATAAAATTGGTTACAAGAATTCTGGATGCTGAATCAAAAGAAGCCGCAAAAACAGAATCGGTTTTTACACTCGGAATTGAAAAAACTGAGAATATCGAACAGGCTTTATCGGTTCTCAAACCCGATTTGTGGTCGGTGGAAACACCTGTTTTGTACAAAGCTGTTATCGAAGTGTATGCCGATGGAAAACTGTGCGACAAAACTGAGACTTCATTTGGTATCCGTACAATTTCGTTTAGTGTTGACAAAGGCTTTCAACTGAATGGAAAAACCGTTGAACTGAAAGGCGGCTGTGTGCATCACGACAATGGTCCGCTGGGTGCAAAAGCTTACGACCGCGCCGAGGAGCGCCGCATCGAACTGCTGAAAGCCTCTGGTTTCAACGCTGTCCGTTGTTCGCACAATCCGCCGTCGCCGGCGTTTCTGGCTGCCTGCGACAAACTTGGGATGCTTGTGATTGACGAGGCTTTTGATATGTGGCGTATTGCCAACAATCCTTTTGATTACCATCTGTATTTTGATGAATGGTGGCAAAAAGACATTGAAAGTATGGTACTGCGCGATAGAAATCATCCGTCCATTATTCTTTGGAGCATCGGCAACGAAATCAGGGGAATGGAGACTCCTGAAGTGGTTGAAGTGGCGAAAATGCTCGGAAATCATATACGTAAACTCGATCCCACAAGGCTTGTAACCGCGGCTGTTAACGGGTTGAATCCGCGAAAAGACCCGTTTTTTGCCACGCTCGATGTAGGTGGTTACAATTATGCCACTGGTGGCGACCACCTGAAAGGTAGCATGTACCCCATCGACCACAAACGTGTTCCCAAAAGAATTATGGTGGGAACCGAATCGTACCCGCTGGAAGCTTTTGGCGCCTGGATGGACGTGGTGGATTACGATTACGTGGCAGGCGATTTTGTGTGGACTGCCTTTGACTACATTGGCGAGGCAAGCATCGGCTGGCGCGGCTACTGGCAGGAAAACAACTTTTACCCCTGGAATCTCGCTTTTTGCGGCGACATCGACATTTGCGGCTGGAAACGCCCGCAGTCGTTTTACCGCGATGCACTCTGGATGGAAAACCAGGTTTCGGTGTTTGTAAAACCACCGCAATCCAGCTTCCCGCTCAACCCGAAACGGCAATCGTGGAGCAAATGGCACTGGCATGATGTGGTGGCCGACTGGAACTGGCCGGGTTACGAAAACACGGAGTTCGAGGTAAATGTTTATTCATCGTGCGAGGCAGCCGAACTTTTTCTGAACGGAAAATCGCTGGGTAAAAAGGAAACCAGCCGCGCAACCCAGTTTCAGGCAGCGTGGAAAGTTCCTTACCAACCGGGAGAACTCAAAGTTGTTGGTTATCAGAATGAAAAGCCGGTTTCACAGGCAATGTTGGCAACCGCCGGAGAAACAAAGGCAATTAAAATGACGGCAGACAGAAACAAAATAAGCGCCGACAACCAGGATTTGAGTTACATCACGGTGGAACTGACCGATGAAAAAGGCATCCGGAATCCAAAGGAAGAACGGCAGATAAAATTTGAAATCGAAGGGGAAGGTAAAATTGTTGGAGTGGGAAATGCCAACCCGGTAAGTCTTGAAAGTTATCAATTGCCTCAACGGAAAGCCTGGCAGGGGAGGTGCCTGGTGATTGTAAAATCGACAGGCACATCAGGAAAAATCAGGCTGACTGCTTCGGCAGAAGGACTCGACACTGCGGAGATTGAAATTCAAGCGGAATAAAGCAAAGGCCATCTTTACTATTCTGCAGTTGAGAAACGCTTAAAGTTGTCAGGTGCGCACCATTTTTAATTGCCCGGGGTTCTTACCACGGGTGAATGAACAAACAAAAACAACTGTTCGCGCGGTAGCATGGTTTGAAAAACAATAATCGTTGCGGAAGGAAATGTGCAAATGCCCTTAATTTAGTTTTGTCGTTACAAACGACTGACTACTTGGATAGAAGAATGCAAAAATGCTATTGACAGATTTCAAAAGCTTCCATTTTTATCGTCCGTTTTTTTGTGCTGCTGAACTCTTTGTTCAGGTCGAGACGGATGAGTTTTGAGTTGTCGAGTTTATATACCAGTTTGAACTCCATCGCTTTAATATCGATAAATGTTGAATAAAGCGTACCGCCGATCCTGCCATTTTCATCCTTCGCCGGAAGCTGTACGGCTTTGGCAATCACGTTGCCAATCCGCTTTAAATCAGCCGGTTCGTTGTTTTCCCTCATTTTCCGGATATCGGCATTAATTGCGTTGTACCGTGCACAGGGAAAGTTCCCTTTTGTGCTGTCAGCAAGCAGAAAATTCGTTGCTGTTAAGTAATTGTCGTTAATGAAAATCAGCTTTTTTATGCCATTTACCCATTCAAGCACCACTGCATTACCGGTTTTGTCGCCAAAGAAAAAGTGTCCATTGGTCAACGCGATTTTGCGCTTTTCAAGAAAATCAATTGCTTCGTCAACGGTTTTGCAATCAGAGAGGATATCGTCGCCAAGATTGCTTTTTATTTTATCAGAATAACCCTCAGGCAGAGGTTGTTGCGGGGTTACAGCGCCATCGAAAAACAGCCCGTGTTCATTGATGCCGCCCTGTGCAAAATCGTCCCAACCATACCACAGACGTGCAAATTTTCCCTCTGATGCGGGAATGATCCTGATGTACGGTTTTACATCGTACCAGTAATCCTCGTTGTTAACGGCATAAATTTTACCGGTTTTGGTATCGCGGTAATAAAGAATGGAACAGGCGCGGGCATTGCCTGTCCGTAAAATAATCTGAAAAAAGCAGAATAAAAAAAGAATTGTTTTTTTCATAAACTTTTACCACCGAAATACAGCAATAAAGGTAGCTGAAAAATTATTTTCTTAAAAGTAGGTATTTACAGCAAATTCAAATTGATTGAAAAACAAAGGGAATATTATTCTGCTCATAAAGGCAGTATCTATAGCTCATTTATCGTTCTATTTGAGTTTTATTTTGCTGCAATTGAGCCAGAAAAATTTGAAAGAAGAAAGAAATGATGAATATCGAATAAGGAATATCGAAT
>JBBIPU010000036.1:0-1746 GCA_037442685.1 Draconibacterium sp.
CACTTTTGAAGCCCGTTTAAAGATTGTTAATGAAGGGGGCGAAATCATTCAGAATGAAAAATTGCTGAAAGTTACTGGTTCAAAAAGCGCCACGATTTATCTTGTGGCAGCCACAAGTTTTGTGAATTACAGCGACATCAGCGGAAATCCTGCCGAACGTTGCAAAAATTATCTTTCTAAGCTGGAAGGAAAATCCTTTCAAGCCCTGAAATCGGAACATATTGCCGATTATCAGAAACTGTTTAAAAGGGTCAATCTCGATCTGGGCAGTTCAGAAATTTCGCTCAGGCCAACCAACGAGCGGTTGATTTCATTTCAGAATGATCAGGATCCTTCGCTTGTGGCGCTTTTGTACCAATATGGCAGATATTTGCTGATTTCATCATCGCGGCCCGGAACGCAACCCGCCAACCTGCAGGGAATCTGGAACGAAAGGATGGCGCCGCCGTGGGACAGTAAATACACCATCAACATCAACACCGAAATGAATTACTGGCCTGCCGAAATCACAAATCTTTCGGAATGTACAGAACCTTTGATCCAGATGGTGAAAGACTTGTCGGTTACCGGGCGAAATGTGGCAAAGGAACATTATAATATGAATGGCTGGGTGGCCCATCACAACACCGATATCTGGAGGGGAGCCGCGCCGATTAATGCATCCAACCACGGAATCTGGCCCACCGGTGGCGCCTGGCTGAGCCAGAATTTGTGGTGGCATTACCAGTTTACCGGGGATAAGGAATATCTGAAAAATACGGCTTACCCGGTTTTGAAGGAAGCTTCGCAGTTTTTTGCTGAATACCTGGTTCCCGATCCAAAACATCCCGACTGGCTGGTGAGCGGACCCAGCAACAGCCCGGAACAGGGCGGCCTGGTGATGGGTCCGACAATGGACCACCAGATTATCCGCGAACTGTTTGCCAATACCATCGAAGCTGCAGAGGTTCTCGGCGTTGATGAGAATTTTGTAAAAATTCTTAATGAAAAAAGGGCGAAAATTGCACCTGAACAAATTGGCAAATATGGACAGTTACAGGAGTGGCTTGAAGATGTTGACGACCCGAAAAATGAACATCGCCATGTTTCGCATTTATGGGGACTGCATCCGGGCAGCGAAATTCATCCGCTGACAACGCCTGAACTTGCCGACGCCTGCAAAGTAACGCTTTCGCATCGCGGCGATGGCGGAACAGGCTGGTCGCGCGCCTGGAAAATCAACTTCTGGGCCCGGCTTCTGGACGGCGATCACGCTTTTTTATTGCTGAAAAACCTGATGGTTCCTTCGCTGATTGAAGGTGTTGATATGAAAGACAAAGGTGGATTGTACCTGAATCTTTTTGATGCTCACCCGCCTTTCCAGATTGACGGCAATTTCGGGGCTACTTCCGGAATAACTGAAATGCTTTTACAATCTCATCTACGCGATAAAAACGGCAATTATTTCCAGGATATTTTACCTGCCTTGCCTTCGGCTCTTTCCTCCGGAAAAATCTCCGGAATAAAAGGTAGGGGAGGCTTTGAATTTTCATTCGCCTGGGAAAATGGAAAGCTGGTTTCAGCAGATGTAAAATCAATTTTGGGTAAGAAACTAAACCTTCGATATACAGGAAAACTGATTTCAAAAGAAACGGTAAAGGGAGAAAATTATTCATTCAAATTGGAAGATTTTAAATAACCACCAACCAACTCCTCCCCTGTTTTCAGGGGAGGTGCCTGAAGGGCGGAGGGGTTAATTCCTGTTTT
>JBBIPU010000036.1:1846-4958 GCA_037442685.1 Draconibacterium sp.
CCTGTTTTCAGGGGAGGTGCCTGAAGGGCGGAGGGGTTAATTCCTGTTTTTAGGGGAGTTCCCGAAGGGTGAGGGGTATAAAAGTTAAAATATGAACCGGGAAAACCAAATAAAAAACCTGGATTACCTGAAAGATTACAGGCGAGGTTTGAGAAAAAGACTAACCCCGGCAGAAGCTGCATTATGGAGTTTGTTGAAAAACAGGCAGGCTTTTGGTTTAAAATTCAGACGACAAACAAGTATTGAAAATTATATTGTTGATTTTTACTGTGCTGAATATAAAATTGTAATTGAATTAGATGGTGAACCTCATTATACAGAAGAACAGGCAATAAAAGATCAGAAACGTGATAAACGATTGAAAGAATTAGGGCACAAAGTTTTGAGATATGAGAATTTAATTGTCTTTGACCATCCTGATTTTATTTTTGATGATATAAAAAGTTTAATGCAACCACCCCCGGCTAAAGCCGACCCCTCCTGAAAACAGGAGGGGAGTAGTTTAGTGGTTCATGGAAAATTACTTTTACAAATATGAAAGCACTTATTTTAGACGAATACATGCAATTGAATTACCGCGATTTTCCTGACCCGGTTGCAGCGGAAGGGGAAGTTCTGATAAAAGTAAAAGCCTGCGGTATTTGTGGCAGCGATGTTCACGGGATGGATGGCAGTACCGGCCGCCGCAAACCTCCGATTATCATGGGACACGAAGCTTCGGGTATTATTGAGGAATTAGGGCCCGGTGTTTCAGGTTGGAAAGTTGGCGACCGCGTGACTTTTGACTCCACCATTTATCCTCTCGACGACTGGTTTACCCGGAAAGGCCATTACAACTTGAGCGACAACCGCAAAGTGCTGGGCGTTTCGCCGGGTGAATACCGCAAACATGGCGCTTTTGCTGAATTTGTTACAGTGCCGCAGCACATTTTGTATAAACTGCCCGACAGTGTAACTTTCGAACAGGCTGCCATGGTGGAACCGGTTGCAGTAGCTGCCCACGCGGTAAATATCTCGAAAATTCAGCCCGGACAAAGCGCTGTTGTTATCGGCACGGGAATGGTGGGAATGTTTGTATTGAACATGCTGAAAATTGCGGGTGCAAATCCGATTCTTGCCGTCGATCTGGATGAAAATAAACTGAAATTGGCTGCTGAATTTGGCGCGACTCACACCTTAAAAAGTACGGACGAATTGTTGCAGAATAAAGTAAAACAATTCACCAAAAACCGGGGCGCTGATTTTGGTTTTGAAGTGGTTGGCATTTCTGAAACGGTTAATATCTGTATTAATAGTTTAAGAAAAGGTGGAACCGCAGTTCTGGTGGGCAATCTCAAGCCTGAGGTAACCATCCCGCTGCAAAAAGTGGTGACTACCGAACTGTCACTTTTGGGAAGCTGCGCCATCAATGGAGAGTATGAACTTGTTCTCGATTTGCTGGCTTACGGGAAAATCAATGTTGACAAAATGATTTCGGCAGTGGCCCCGCTTTCCGAGGGTGCAGTGTGGTTTAACCGTTTGTACAACAAAGAACCCGGACTTAATAAGGTGATTTTAGTTCCGGCCTCCCCCGACCCCTCCGCAGGAGGGGAGTAAGAAATAAAATAGAAACAGAATTGAAAAATACATGATTCAAAGCCTGAAAGGCTTTTATTTGAATAACCCCGGGATTCATCCCGGGGTTCGAACAAAACAAAACAAAAAAGGTGCATTCACGCCGGTATTTTGAAAAAAAGGCCAACCATGCACCGCAAATACAAAAACTCGAATGAAACACGAACCCGTAACCCGCAACCCGCAACCTGTAACCCATAACATCGCCATTCTCGGTTGCGGGAAAGTAGCTCATCTTCATGCAAAAGCCATTCAAAACCTGCAAAATGCACGGTTGGCCGGAGTCTGGAGCCGCTCGGTCAAATCAGCGGAAACTTTTGCAGCACAATACGGAGTGCCTTTTTATTCCGAAATTGAAGAATTAATAAAAAGTGAAAATATCAGCCTGTCAATTGTCTGTACACCGCACCCTTTTCACCGGGAGCCGGCTGAAAAAGCTGCTTTGTCCGGTGCAAATATTCTGGTTGAAAAACCGCTGGCTTCCACGTTGGAAGATGCTGACCGCCTGATTGCAACCTGCCGGAAAGCAGGAGTAAGACTGGGTGTAATCAGTCAGCGGCGCTGGTATGCCCCGGTTAAAAGGGTGAAAGAAGCCATCGAAGCTGGTAAAATCGGAAAACCCGTTTTCGGAACCATTAACATGCTGGGCTGGCGCGATAAAAATTATTACGATGCCGACGAATGGCGTGGAACCTGGAAAATGGAGGGCGGTGGCGTTTTGGTGAACCAGGCTCCCCACCAACTCGATATTTTATTGTGGTTGATGGGTGAAATCGATGAGGTTTACGGACTCTGGAAAAACCTGAATCACCCGTACATTGAAGTGGAAGATACAGCCGTTGCGATTGTAAAATTTAAAAGCGGAGCCATCGGAAATATCATTGTCAGCAATTCGCAAAAACCCGGTATTTACGGGAAAGTGCATGTTCATGGCGAAAACGGTGCGTCGGTGGGGGTGCAAACCGATGGCGGCGCAATGTTTATTGCAGGCATGTCAGGTATTTTGGAACCACCGGTAAACGATCTCTGGTCGGTGCCGGGTGAGGAAAAACAGCTGGAAAAATGGAAAGCTGAAGATTCAGCACATTTCAGCAGCATTGACCCGACGGTTTTTTACATGGAACGCCAGATTGAAGATTTCCTGAATGCCATTGAAAACAACTGCGAACCGTTTGTTACAGGCGAGGATGGACGCCGGACAGTGGAGCTTTTTACAGCCATTTACCGTTCCACCCGCGATAACAAACCGGTAAAATTTCCGCTTCAGCCTGAAAATGGAAATGATATGGACGGGAGGCTCAGAATTTTCTGAATCACAATTATTAAGTTTGCATTTTTATGGAAAGATGAAAAATTTTCTGGTCATACTATTTACGATGGCACTCCCATTTTTGCTTAAAGCACAGGAACCCGACCCATATTTTACTGATAAGATTGCAATTCAGGAAGGCCGTCAATTCAGACTGAAATCTGCTTTTCAGGAAAATCAGGACTACAG
>JBBIPU010000036.1:5058-29473 GCA_037442685.1 Draconibacterium sp.
GCACTCATGCAGGTATTCCGGCAATGTGGACGCTTTCAGAACCTTACGGAGCCATGGAATGGTGGCCCTGCAAACAATCACTCGTGGATAAAATCGATTCAATTGATGTGATTGTTACAACGCCTGAAATTTACCGGACAGCAAGCAACGGTGTGGTTGTTCAGGATATCGTTGAAGCGGGATTCAGAAAAATGCACTGGAAACACCGGCATCCGTTAGCAACTTACCTTGTTGCCATTGCAGTTACAAACTACGCGGGTTATTCTGACTGGCTTGAACTGGAAAACGGTAGAAAAATTGAAATCCTCAATTATGTTTATCCTGAAAATCTTGACAAAGCTAAAATTGAAACTCCAAAAACTGCTGAATTTATCAGGCTTTATAATCAGCTTTTTGGCGAATACCCGTTTGCCAATGAGAAATATGGTCATGCACAGTTTGGCTGGGGTGGTGGAATGGAGCACCAGACCATGAGTTTTATGTATAATTTCGGGTACGAGCTGGTGGCCCATGAACTTGCACACCAGTGGTTTGGAGATTACATCACCTGTGGTTCGTGGCACGACGTTTGGCTAAACGAAGGTTTTGCAACATATCTCACAGGTCTGACTTATGAAAACCTGCAACAAGGTTATTGGTGGCAAACATGGAAAAAACTGAATGTTGAAAGAATTGTCAGAGACCCCGGAGGTTCGGTTTATGTAAAGGATACAACCGATGTCAACGCCATTTTCAGCAGTCGGTTGTCTTATTCGAAAGGCGCTTATTTATTGCACATGCTGAGATGGATTTTAGGCGATGAAAACTTTTTTAAGGGAATGAGAAATTATTTCAACAACCCCGGAATTGCCAATGGTTTTGCCCTGACATCACAATTCCAAAAGCACATGGAAATGGCCGGTGACACAACACTTACAGAGTTTTTTAATGACTGGTTTTACGGCGAAGGATTTCCTGTTTACTCCGCTGAATTTACACCTGTTGAAGATGGACTTTTAAAAATCAGGCTTTCACAAACTTCGTCGCATTCATCGGTTGATTTTTTTGAAATGCCTGTGCCGGTGAGGGTTTACAATTTTGATAATACCGATTCCCTCGATTTCAGGCTTATTAATACTTCAAACAACCAGGAATTTTTTGTTAAAGTTGATTTTCCGGTCGCCAGACTCAAAATTGATCCCGATTACTGGTTAATTTCAAAAACATCGGAAATCACTGGTTCTGCAATGATTAAAAACGACAGTAAAATTTCTGTTTTTCCCAATCCGGTTGAGGACAAATTTTCTGTTATCCTGCCGGCTGGGGAACAATTCAAAACAATCAGTATATATTCTTCTGGCGGACAACTACAAAAGGAATTCAGGAAACAGGAAACTTTTTTTGATATCCGGAATCTGCCTGCCGGAATATATTTTCTTCAGATTGAAACCAGTTCAGAAATTTCTGTACAAAAAATTGTGAAACTTTAAACCTGCAACCCGCAACAATTTACTGCCAGTTAAACCTGATGGTTTGTTTTAAATCAGGATGTAAACTCAGCGGCACAGGACTAATTCCTGCGATGCTTTCCACAACACGTTTTTCTTCTTCGGTGTAATTCTTTTTCGGAAAAGTAAATTCAACCACAACTTCGCCCACCCGGCGCGGATCGCTTACCATAACTTTGGTGACTTCGATCTCTGTTCCTGTTATGTCAATCCCGTTGTCGCGTGCCTTAATTCCCATAATTGTCATGATGCAGCTGCCCAGAGCAGTTGCCATTAAATCGGTGGGAGAGAAAAATTCTCCCCTGCCCCGGTTGTCGGTTGGAGCATCGGTAATCACTTTGTTGCCCGATTGCAAATGTTCGTTTTCAGTCCGCAGGTCGCCCAGATAAACAGTCTTAATTGTTGCCATTCCAAAACATATTTTATGTTTTCTAAAAATAGCCACTATTTATCAGAAATAAAAGTGCTTCAGAAAACCGGAACCCGGATTTTTCATTTAGTACCACATTATCAAATGTATTCTTTTTTGATATTGTAAAGTGGTGAAAGATATGATGAAAGCTGATTTATTTCAGAAAATGCAAGTTATTTAAAAATTATATTTCGGGTCGATTAAAAAAAAGAATATGAAGCATTTTGTTTTGTTAGGCGGGTTGATGACATTTCTTACCGTCAATACACTGGCCCAGAATGTTGACAAGGGCAAGATTGTTACCGAAGAAAAAGGCAAAGGTTTTTATTATGAATCTATTCTGAAAGATGTAAGGGAAGTTCAGGAGAAACAGGAGGAGAAGGAACCTTATAAACGATTTGTGATGGATCAGTCGGGAATGGATCTCCCGAATAATCCGGAGTTGTACAAAACAGTGTGGAGCAATCCGACTGTTTCGCAGGGAAATACCGGAACCTGCTGGTGTTTTTCAACCACTTCGTTTTACGAAACCGAAGAACTGCGGTTGTTCGGTAAAAAGGTGGCTCTCTCGCAGATTTACTGGGTTTATTGCGAATACATTGAAAAGGCCAGGCGTTTTGTTGAGAAACGCGGAAATTCAGCTTTTGCCGAAGGTTCGGAAGGAAATGCTGTTGCCCGGTTGATGAAAACATACGGCGCCATGCCGCTTGAAGTTTACACGGGTTTGGTTGATGGAAGGAAGTTTCACGATCATTCGACCATGTACAACGAAATGAATACCTATCTGAATTCGCTGAAAACTTCGAATGCCTGGAATATGGATGTTGCGTTAGCGACGGTTAAATCGATCATGAATCATTACCTTGGAACACCACCTGCAGAATTTCAGGCTGAAGGGAAAAAGTACACGCCACAATCGTATCTGAAAGATTATCTGAAACTTAACCCCGATGATTATGTTGAAATTCTTTCGTACAAGCAGGAACCATTCTGGCAAAAGGTCGAATACAAAGTTGCGGATAACTGGTGGCACAGCAAAGATTACTTCAACATACCGCTCGATGATTTTATGAAAGCGCTGAAAAATGCAGCAAAGGCAGGTTATTCAGTTAGTATCGGGGGCGATGTTTCCGAACCCGGTTTCAGCCGCGAAACCAACTGTGCCATGATTCCTGATTTCGACATTCCTTCGGCTTTCATTAACGACGACGCCCGCCAGTTCCGTTTTTCAAACGAAACCACCACCGACGATCACGGGATGCAACTGATCGGGTATCTCGAAAATTATAAAAATACCAGTCACGACTGGTACCTCATCAAAGACTCAAGTTCGGGTTCGCGCAATATTGATCCCAGCAGTCCCAATTTCGGTTATTATTTTTTCCGCGACGATTATATTAAACTGAAAATGATGGGATTCACTGTCCACAAGGATGCAGTAAAAGAATTGCTTGAAAAATTCAGATAAAAAAAACGGGAAACTTGCGATTATTTGTTCTGATGAACTGAAAGAACCGTTCCTTTTGAAGGAATGGTTCTTTTCGTAATTAAAAGAACTGCATAATATGCATACGAAAACGTTATTACTGGCGATGCAGTACTTTTTATTCCCGACAAAGTTTAAGTTTTCAGCTTTTTCTGTTTGCCAGAAATAAAAGAACACCGTATTTTCGGCTGAAAATTCAGTTTCATGAATCTTCCGGAAAAGCGAATAGTTGATTTTATTCACGAGCACCATGTACTGACACTGGCCACCAGCATTGAGAATGATGCTTGGTGCGCCAACTGTTTCTATGTTTATCTTGATGATGAAAACTGTTTTGTTTTTACTTCCGACAACGAAACGAAACACGTTCAGGATGTAAAAGTAAATCACCGGGTCGCAGGCAGTGTTGTGCTTGAAACCAGAATAGTGGGCAAGATCAGGGGAATTCAGTTCAGGGGAACAATGGAAATTCCGGATGATCGGTTAATGTCGAAAGCAAAAATTGCCTATCTGAAAAAATTCCCTTTTGCCGTATTGATGAAAACTTCGTTGTGGTCGGTAAAACTTGATTACATCAAAATGACTGACAACCGGCTTGGATTCGGGAAGAAACTGATCTGGAAAACTGAAGATTAATAAGTTTCACGGATCAAAATACAGCAAGAAGCAAATCAATATCTTTTGAAGGAATATTAAAGAGGTACCCAATCTCGTGATTGGTCAGGATTCCGTGGTAAATGTAAACTCCTTTCCTAAATCCTTTGGAAGTCTTGATGTAGTTGTTTACCCCGCCATCGTCGCTGATCGCCAGCAGAACCGGGATCAAGATATTACTCATCGAAATTGAGGCAGTCCGGGCAACAAGTGCAGGTGAATTCGGAACACAGTAATGAACCACGCCGTGCTTAACAAAAGTGGGATTATTAAAATTGGTACATTCCGAGGTTTCGAAACACCCTCCCTGGCTGACATTCAGGTCGATAATTACCGAACCTTCCTTCATTTGTTTTACCAGCTCTTCAGAAACCTTGAACTTCAGCGCACTGTTAAAAGCCATCGCACCAATTACAACATCGGCTGAAACAAGCGCTTTTTTCAGCACTTTCGGATAAAAGACAGAGGTAAAAATCCGTCTTCCGAGTTTTTCCTCCAGTTTGCTGAGTTCGTAAACCGAAGTATCGAAAACCTTGACAAAAATGCCCAGTCCGATTGCTGCACGTGCTGCATATTCAGCGGCAGTGCTGGTTCCGATGATCACAAGTTCAGCCGGTGTTACACCTGTAACTTCCCCGAAAAGCACACCTTTCCCGTTTCGCGATTTGCTTAAATATTCGCTCGCAACGGTAATCGATGTCACTCCGGCAATCTGGCTCATCTGGTGTACAAAAGGCATGTACCCGTCTTCGTTTTCAAGATATTCAAATGCGATCGCGGTTACCTTCTTCTGCATCAGTTTCTGAATCGATTCGGTACAGTAGGCATGTGGCTGCATGCTCGAAATAATCACCTGGTTTCCCCGCAACATATCAATTTCATCGTTACTGAAAGGTGAAATCCGTAAGATGATATCGCATTGAAAAATCTCTGCATTGGTTTCAACAATCTGTGCCCCAACTTCTCGGTAAGCTTTATCTGAATAACTTGCTGATTTACCGGCATTGGTTTCAATTAAAATCTCGTGGCCGTAAGAAACAAGCAGATCAACCGCCTGCGGGGTTAAAGGGACGCGGTATTCAACCTTGGAAAAATCGGAAGGAATGCCAATTTTTATTTTCTGACCCCGTTTTTTTACTTCGAGCATTTCCTCCTGAGGTAAGAGCATGGTTTTCGAGATCAGGCTGTTTTCATTTGATTTTTCCTTTGAAGTCATTTTCCGGTTTGATTTAATTCTGGTTTTATATCGTTTTTAACGGTCAACAAGTTACATCCTAAAACGGAATTTTCAAAATGAAGGTGGAGTTGATTTAAGCCGATAACTTTTCCAAAGTCCTGAAATTTGGAAAAGTCATTTGCCATAGAGTTAAACGTTCTCCGCCGAAATATTTCGTGAACCATCATCAGCAACTTCAATATTTACCTTAACAATGTTTTCAGGAAGCAGTGATTCAATCATTTCAGGCCATTCAATCAGGCAATAATTCCCGCTGTACAGGTAATCTTCATAACCCAGATCGAAAGCTTCTTCAATGTTTTTAATCCTGTAAAAATCGAAATGAAAAACCGAATTCTGACTATCAGTTTTGTATTCATTAATTAAAGCAAACGTGGGGCTTGTAACATTATCCGATGTTCCAAGTATGTGACATATCGATTGAATAAATGTGGTTTTGCCGGCACCCATTTTACCATAAAAAGCAAAAATACGTTGCCCGGGAAATTGGTTTATCAACTTTTTTGCAATATGATTCAGCTCTTTTAAATGTGCCGCTTTTTCGTAAAACATTGAATATAAATTTTTACAATTATACAAAATGACAACCACTTTTCCCCGGGATTACGGATGCAAATAATATGAAACAGCCATGTTTTTGGAGGGCTCAACTGTAATTGCGTACAATATTTCAATTATGACTATTCCATCTGTCAATCAAAAAACAAATTATCCGCAGATGAATTTATTGTGAAATGGCTGATTTTTATGACTGTTTCTTTTATTAAAAAATACTATTTTTGAGCGAAACTTAAATATCGTTTAAAATGAAAATTCCGGCAGATTTGAAATATACGCAAGATCATGAATGGGTGCGCGTTGAAGGTGAAACAGCTGTTATCGGCATAACCGATTTTGCCCAGGGTGAACTGGGTGATGTGGTTTTTGTGGAAATTGAAACAGAAGGTGAACACCTCGGGAAAGGTGATACTTTTGGAACAGTGGAAGCAGTGAAAACAGTGTCTGATTTGTTTATGCCGGTTGGCGGACAGGTTATTGAAGTTAATCCTGCACTTGCCGACGAACCGGAACTTGTAAACAAAGATCCTTACGGAGCCGGGTGGATGATAAAGGCAATCATGGCTGATCCTTCGGAACTGGACGAGCTGCTCTCTGCAGGTGATTACAGAAAAATGATTGAAGCTTAATTCATTCAATTTAAATATATTACTAAAGCATTTCGGAAATGCTTTAGTTTTACATAAAAACCAGAACTGATGCAGGTTCTGGTTTTTTATTTACATCAATCTATCTGAAATTTATTTCAACCCGCTTCTTTCAAGCAAGGCATCAACTGTAGGTTCCTGTCCGCGGAATCGTTTATACAAAACCATCGGATGTTCTGTACCACCTTTTTCGAGTATATTTTCACGGAAAGACTTGGCTACCTCTTTGTTAAATAATCCCTTTTCTTTATATAAACTGAAAGCATCGGCATCAAGAACTTCGGCCCATTTGTAGCCGTAATACCCCGCTGCATAACCACCAGAAAAAAGGTGACCAAACTGGGCGCTCATACATACTTCAGGTATCATGGGGAAAATACGGGTTTTAACCCATGCATTTTCTTCAAATTCCTTCACATCACCTTCAAACGGCACTTCCAGCGAATGCCAGGCCATATCGAGATAACCAAAACTTAACTGGCGGTTTGATAAATAACCTGCAAGATAATTCCGTGAGTCAATTATCTTTCTTACCAGCTCTTCAGGTATTTTTTCTCCGGTTTCATAATGCACTGCGAAACGGTCGAGAAACTCTTTTTCCACAGCCCAGTTTTCCATGATCTGCGAAGGCAATTCAACAAAATCGCGGTAAACATTTGTCCCCGACAAACCTGAATAGCTACATTTTGAGAGCATTCCGTGCAGGGCATGACCAAATTCGTGCATAAAGGTTTCCACCTCATCGAAAGTTAAAAGTGCAGGTTTTGTCGCTGTCGGGCGGGTAAAATTCATTACAATGGTAATATGTGGCCGCGAATCAAATCCATTTTCAATCCACTGTCCTTTATATTCGTCCATCCAGGCACCATTTTGTTTTCCGGGGCGCGGATGAAAATCGGTGTAAAGTACTGCCATAAATTTACCATCCTCATCAAAAACCTCGTACGGAACAACTTCGCTGCTGTATCCCTGAATCTGCTTGTCTGGCCTGAAAGTAATTCCGTACAATTCGGTTGCCAATCCGAAAACACCATCAATTACTTTGGTCAGTTCGAAATACGGTTTTAACATTTCGTCATTCAGTCCGAACTTTTCAACTTTCAGTTTTTCACTGTAATAAGTCCAGTCCCAGGGCATTATTTCTCCGGTAAATCCATTTTTTTCAGCAAACGACTGCACTTCTTCTTTTTCTTCGATTGCCCTTTGATATGAAGCCGCGTACAAATCGTCAAGTAATTTATATACGTTTCCCGGATTCATTGCCATGCGGCGCTCAAGCGCATAAACTGCATAGTTTTTATATCCAAGCAATCGGGCCATTTCAAGACGCAACGATACTATTTCCCTGACATTTTCCTGGTTATCAGACTCATTTCCCTTAAATGCCTTTGAACTGTAAGCGAAATACATTTCCTTCCGCAATTCTCGGTTGTCGGCATATTTCATAAATGGAAGATAACTTGGCATGTTCAGTGTAAAAAGCCAGCCTGCTTTATTTTTCGATTCGGCCAGACCGGCGGCAGCCTCAAGCGCACTTTCGGGTAATCCTGCCAGAAGGTTTTTATCAGTAATATGAAGTTCGAATTCATTGGTTTCTTTCAGTACATTATCACCAAAAGTCAGTGTCAGCTTTGAAAGTTCGGTATTGATTTGTCTGAAACGTTCCTTCTGAACATCGTTCAAATTGGCGCCCTGCCTGATAAAATTGGAATAAGTATTTTCGAGAAGCGTTTGCTGTTCAGCATTCAGACTTAAATTTTCACGGTTTGAATAAACAACTTTAACTTTCTCAAAAAGTTGCGGATTCAACGTAATGTCGTTCTGGAATTTTGTCAGTAAAGGAGAAACTTCCTGGGCTATTTCCTGCAACTTATCATTGGTTTCGGCATTCATCAGATTAAAAAATATCGCTGATGTCCGGTTTAGCAATCTGCCGGCCTGATCAAGTGCGGCAATTGTATTTTCAAAGGTCGTTACAGCCGGATTATTGACGATTGCTTCGATTTCTGCCTCGCCTTTTTTAATACTTTCATGAAAAGCCGGGATAAAATGTTCGTTTTTAATAATATTGAATGGCGCCGTTTGGTGAGGAGTGTTAAACTCACCTAAAAGCGGATTGGCTTGCGTATTTATCATTTCTGAATGTTAAAATATTGATGCATTTTATGTAACTTTTGTCCCGGATCGCTTAATCCTGAATCAAAAGTCTGAATCTGTTTTTTTAGTGACTATGAAAACAGGTCAGCAAAAAATTACTTTTTCCTGTTTGTCTTTTTCTTTTCCACCGACCAGCCAAATTTTCCGATTTTTTTGCCCAGACCAAAATAATGACCATGACTGTAAACCAGCGGATTTGCCTTCGCAAAGCTGAATGCCTGCTGATCGTTTAAATATTCTTCGTCAACCGAAACACCAACCACATCGGAAACAAACATGTGATGGGAACCCAGTTCGACAATATTCTTAACCTTACATTCAATATTTACAGGCGATTCGAGAATGATGGGCGCTTTTACAATTTTTGCCGGTGCCGGTGTAAGATTCATCATCTTCCATTTATCGTATTTCCTGCCCGAATTGCAGCCGCACCAGTCGGTCGCCAAAGCCAGCTTTTCGGTAGTGAGATTGATCACAAATTCACCTGTCCGTTTAATGATTTCATAAGAATGCCGTCCGGGACGAACTGAAATATAACACATTGGCGGATCGCTGTTGATGGTTCCGGTCCAGGCAATCGTTATAATGTTAAATTCTTCCGGATTTTCGCCGCAACTTACCATTACCGCGGGAAGCGGATAAATAATTGTTCCGGGTTTCCAATACGTTTTTACCATAACTTAAAGTTTATCGGTTTAACATGAAACAGCAGACAAAGATAACCATTCGCGACGAGTTGGAATATTGATATTTCATGTCACGCAACCTTTTTGTTTTTATTTTTATCAATATATAAAACGATTTTATGAAGGATTTGTTAAAGGCAGTTTTAATCTTTTCGGTTTTGGTCGCTTTCACCAATTGTAACCAAAACGAATTATCCTCAGCGGAAAATGTAACAATTGATTTCGGAACTGTTTGCGGTTGGTGCGGGGGAACAGAATTTATTACAATAACTCCATCGAATATTGAATACATCAGAACCATTCCCTGCGGAGACGGAGAAGGAACGGTTAAAAATGAAAGAATGCTGAATCCAGGTGAATGGGATGAAATTACAGGCTCTTTCAATTATTCGCGTTTCAAAAAACTGAACTATTCGGAATGCAATGTTTGTGTTGACGGATGTGATGAAATAATAAAGATTGCCGAAAACCATAACTTGCACAAAATCAGTTATTCACCATCGACAGAAATAAAAGAAATTAGCGGTTTGCAACAAATCCTGAAAAGCAAACTTGAAGAGATGCGGGAATGAATTAATCTACCGGGTCTTTCCAATCGCCATTTTCACGAATGATCTGTTCCAGTTCTTCAACTGCATCTTCGTAAGGAATATGACGTTTAACCGGGTGTAAACCTTTGTAAAGATTAACTTTGTTATTTCCGGTTCCCACAAAACCGTAGTCAGCATCGCCCATTTCGCCCGGGCCATTAACTACGCAACCCATAATTCCAATTTTCAGATGTTCGAGATGCTTAAAGTGTTGCTTGATTTTTAATGTGGTTTCCTGCAGATCGAACAAAGTACGTCCGCAACCCGGGCACGATACAAATTCGGTCTTCGACATTCTCATCCTGCTGGCCTGTAAAATACCAAAACTCAGGTCTTTCAGTTCGGTGAATGTTATATTTTCATTTTCATTCGAAATGCAGATTCCATCGCCATAACCGTCAAGAAACAAACCGCCGAGATCGGCAGCAGCTTTGATCTGCAAATCTTCAGGTTCTTCCTCATCGTATTTGCGGTAAATAATTACCGGAACTTTCCAGATGTGAGTTTCAAGCGCCATAAAAAATGCCCTGAGTTCAGCAAACGGATTTTTGTTAAAACTTTCGAGTATCAGAACAGTCTTCCTCGTTTGTTTCAGCTTGGTGATTATTTCAGGGTGCATGTTCATAAAACGGTCGAATTCCATTTTATCGGTACGGATAAACTTCATTCGTCCCCAGCGTGTGCTTTCAAAAAGATATTCTTCAAGTGTAATAATCGGGTATTCTTCTCCTTTGATATCAAGGATTTTGTTTCCGGAAAGGAAATAATCGGGGATCAGTTTTCCCCTGATCGGAATCATTTCGCTCAGGGTTCTGTCTCCAAGGTCGGCAACAACAACCGGAATCTGTTTGTCGCCCATATTTAACACAGGCCGGGTTGAACGGCGTTCGTATTCAAACGGATTTGTCTGAGCCACAAGTGGTGCAGTTATTGGCTGGTGGTTTTCGTAAGTTTTGAAATGATTTACCAGCTTTTTGGCAACCGGTATTTCCCTGACCGGATTTTCGGTCAGCGAAACCCTGATGGTGTCGCCAATTCCGTCGGCTAACAAAGCGCCAATTCCAACTGCCGATTTAATTCTGCCGTCCTCACCTTCTCCGGCTTCGGTAACCCCAAGATGAACCGGATATTTCATCTCTTCAAGCCGCATTTTGAAATTCAGAAGGCGCACAGCGTAAACCATTACCCGGGTATTGCTCGATTTTATGGAAACCACTACATTGTTAAAATCGACTTTCTTGCAAATCCGCAGAAATTCGAGTACCGATTCTGCGATTCCTGACGGTGTGTCTCCGTAACGGCTCATCACCCTGTCGGACAGTGAACCGTGATTTGCGCCAATTCTTAATGCAGTGTTATTCTTCTTAAGTAGTTCAAGAAAAGGAATAAACTGCTCTTCTATTTTCAAAAGCTCCTGTTTGTATTCATCGTCGGAGTAAACTTTGCTTTTAAACTGGGCCCGTTTATCATAAAAATTCCCGGGATTTATCCTTACTTTCGAAATGCTTTTTGCTGCGATTTCAGCAAGTTTCGGATTAAAATGAATATCTCCGATCAAAGGTGTGCTAAAACCCCGCGCTTCCAACTCCTGTTTAATATTTTTCAGGTTTTCGGCATCGCTGAGATCTTTTACAGTCACCCTGACATAATCGGCCCCGGCTTTTATAACCTTAACCAACTGATCAACAGTAGCTTGTGTGTCTTTCGTATCGGTGTCTGTCATGGTCTGAATCCTGACCGGATTGTCTCCTCCAACCGGTACACCTCCGATATTGACTTCCCACGTTTTCTGGCGTTCGTACCTGGTTAAATCTTTTATATAATTAAAATGACGATCTTTCATTTCACTAAAAATTCATGGTTTCCTATTTCCCTGCCAGTATTAATGAGTTTTATCATCGGTTTAAACTCAGTTTGATATTCACATTTTTCATGATTCATTCAATTAATTAAATCTTGTTAAGCAGGAAGTGCAAATTTAGTCGAATGCTTTCAAAATAAAAAGATTGGACTATTTTTGTTTTAAATATAATTATATGAACGTAGAAACCAGACAAATAACAAAATTATTTGGCAAACAGAAGGCGCTCGACGGGGTAAGTTTTACGCTGAAAAAAGGTGAATTGGTCGGTTTTTTAGGACCAAACGGAGCAGGTAAATCAACAATGATGAAAATTATAACAGGATTTTTGCCTGCCGATTCAGGAGAGGTTTATTTTGAAGGTCAAAGAGTGGTTCCTCAAAATCCTGAAATCAGGAAAAATATCGGATATCTGCCCGAACACAATCCGCTTTATACTGACTTGTATGTCAAAGAGTTTCTTGAAATTACAGCCGGATTTTACAAACTTAAAAATACAAATAAACGAATTGCTGAAATAATTGAACTCACGGGACTTGGAATTGAACAACACAAAAAAATAGGGGCTCTTTCGAAAGGGTACAGGCAAAGAGTAGGTTTGGCGCAGGCTTTAATTCACGATCCGTCGGTTTTGATTTTAGACGAACCCACCACCGGGCTCGATCCCAACCAACTCGAAGAAATCAGGCATTTGATCCGCGAAATCAGTAAAGAAAAAACTGTGATGTTTTCCTCACATATCATGCAGGAAGTAGAGGCAGTTTGTTCCCGTGTCATCATCATTAATAAAGGGCGTATTGTTGCCGATGGAAAAATAGGCGAAATAAAAAGCGGAAAAGTGAACCAGGTGGTAATCGCTGAATTTGCCGGTGCTGTTAATGCTGAAGAGTTACTTGCAATTGACGGAGTGAAAAGTGCAGTTTCCGATGAAAAATACTGGGAGATTGAATCAGAAAATCAGTTGGATATCCGCCATGCAATTTTTGATTTTGCGGTAAAAAACAAGCTTGTACTGTTGACTCTCAGCGAGAAGCAGCAAAACCTGGAGAGCGTTTTTCATGAGGTGACACAAAATCAATAAATAGATAATCTGTATTTCAAATGGGTGTGGAAGTTTTTAACTTCCGTCAGGTAATCGCGATTAAAAACCGCGACACCCGAAAAATAATTCTAAAAAACTCTTTTTTTATTCCGGCTAAGAATTGTATTTTTGCCAGTGCTACGTGGAAAGATTTGAGATTGATTGCAACCACATGAAAAAAACGCTAAAACAATCGAGTTTTTCAATATCAATCGAGCATCCCGCAGTTTTATTAATTAAATGTTTAACGTGCTGAATTCTTTCAGCTAAAAAAGGGATTATGAGTTATTTATTTACAAGTGAGTCGGTTTCCGAGGGCCACCCGGACAAAGTTGCCGACCAGATTTCAGATGCAATTCTGGACAAAATTCTTGCTTTCGACCCCAACTCGAAAGTTGCCTGTGAAACACTCGTTACAACCGGTCAGGTTGTGCTTGCGGGTGAGATTAAAACCGAAACTTACATTGATGTGCAGGAAGTTGCCCGCGAAGTGATTAACCGCATTGGTTACACCAAAGCCGAATACCGTTTCGATGGTGATTCTTGTGGTGTTTTTTCTGCCATTCATGAACAGAGCCCCGACATCAATCGCGGAGTTGTGCGCGAAGATCCGATGAACCAGGGTGCCGGCGACCAGGGAATGATGTTTGGTTACGCTTGCCGCGAAACTGACAATTTTATGCCTTTGTCGCTCGAGTTGTCACACCAGTTATTGCTTGAACTGGCAGCTATCCGCCGCGAGGGAAAAGTAATGACTTACCTCCGCCCCGATTCAAAATCGCAGGTTACCATCGAATACAGCGAGGAAGGTGTTCCCGTTCGTATTGATACAATTGTTGTATCGACACAACATGATGAATTTGACGAAGATGAACCAATGTTAGCTAAAATCAAAGACGATGTCATCAACATTCTTGTTCCGAGGGTGAAAGCCAAACTGCCAAAACGTGTTCAGGCATTGTTCGGAAACGACATTGTTTACCATGTTAATCCGACAGGCAAATTTGTGATTGGCGGTCCTCATGGAGACACAGGATTGACAGGACGTAAAATCATTGTCGATACATACGGTGGAAAAGGCGCTCACGGTGGAGGAGCTTTTTCGGGAAAAGATCCATCGAAAGTTGACCGCTCGGCTGCCTACGCTGCACGCCACATTGCTAAAAACCTTGTTGCCGCAGGTGTTTCAGATGAAATTCTTGTACAGGTTTCCTACGCAATCGGAGTGGCAAAACCAATGAACATTTTTGTAAATACTTATGGAAAATCGAAAGTAAAAATTTCTGACAGCGAAATTGCCAGGAAAGTGGGTCACATTTTCGACATGAGGCCGAAAGCCATTGAGGAAAGACTGAAGCTTCGCAACCCGATTTACGAAGATACCGCAGCTTACGGGCACATGGGCCGAGAACCTAAAAAGGTGGTAAAAACCTTTACCTCACCGTATTTCCCGACCGTGACAAAAGAAGTGGAACTTTTTACCTGGGAAAAACTTGATTATGTTCCTCAGATAAAAGCAGATTTCGGATTGTAAAATCTTTAAAAAAGTTCACATATAAAAGGCGGTACAGTTGTATTGCCTTTTTTTGTTATGATAATTTGAAACCTATTTTTATCGAACCCGAATAAAACTATTGTAATCATGTTCAACTAAAAACATAACGCCATGGAAGAAAAACTGATAACAATTGTAACGCTGCCCTACTCTAAAGCCCAGATATTAAAAATGCAGTTGGAGGCAGAAAAAATTGATTGCGATCTTGAAGAAATCAATTTAATTGAAGGTTCAACATCAACCACGGTGAGGGTGAAAATTCTGGAAAAAGATATTGAAAAAGCCTTGCCAATCCTGGAAGATCTGTTGGGAGTTAAACCATTTATTGAGGAGGTAAAGTCAGAAAAGACTGAAAAACACATCCTCGTACCTGTCGATTTTTCAGTTCACAGCGAGAAAGCCTGTAAAATGGCAATAAATATTGCCGGCAAGTTGAAAACCAAGCTGATACTGATGCACTGTTATATTAATCCGGTAATTCATTCAATCCCGTTCAGCGATATTTATGCATACGATTCTTCGTTGTTAGCCAAACTTGAATATTCGGAAGAAAACGCCAACAAAGAGTTTCAGAAATTTGTGAATAAAATGGCTGATGAAGTAGGCCAAAAAAAATGGAAAGCTGTATCGCCTGAGTTTATTATCAAATCCGGTTATCCTGAAGATGACATTCTTGCATTTGCCCAAAAAAATCATTCGCAGCTGATTGTAATGGGCAGCGGAGGGAAGAACGCTCCGTACGGAACTCTTGGCAGCATTGCTGCCGATATCATGTACAATGCCACCATGCCAGTTATGATTGTACCGGAAGAGACTCCTGAAGAAATTCTTACAAATTTTTCAAAAGTTCTTTATGCTACCAATTTCGACGAGAAAGATTTTGCGATGCTCGATAAACTGATGTTATTGCTGAAACCTTTTAAAATAAACCTGAAATGTGTGCATGTCGGTCAACCTCAAGGCGACAGTTGGGATATGGCACGTCTGGAAGGAATGAAGGATGTGCTTTACGAAAAATACAAAGGTTTTGAATTTGAATGTCATTTGATTGTTGGGCGCGATATAACCGAGTCGATTGAAAAATATGTTCAGGAGGGAAAAATCGATATTATTTCATTAACCACGCATAAACGGAATATACTCACAAGGTTGTTCAATCCAAGTCTTGCGAAACGAATGATTTTCCATACACATAATCCCCTGCTTGTTTTCCATGGCTGACAGTGATAACCAGTTTTATCTGTTAAAGAAAAAAAAGAGACCGCAAATTGTGAATTATTGGTTTTGCAGATCTTTCTTCAGAAATGCTGCTGTCTGTTTTATCGATTCCTCCAAAGGGATGTAACTAAAATTGAACTGGTTTACAATTTTACTCCCGTCGAAATAATTAGCACTGTTTGAATTAGCCACTATTTCGCGGGTAATCACGGCAGGTTTTCCGGTAATTATTGTAGTCAGTTTTACAACCCTCCATGCCAGTTGCAGTAATGTGTCTGATACATAAATATTTGGTCCGTGTATTCCCAATGCATTTGCAATCTGCGAAAAAACCTCCTTGTAACTCCGGTTTTCAGCATTTAACAGAAACCGTTGATTTTTTGCCTTTTCAAAGTTTTTTTCATCCATCAGTAAAATCATTGCCCTGACAACGTCTTTAACATCAACAAATCCGGTAACTCCCCGGGTATAAAACTTTAATCCTTCACTTACACTTTTAAACATTTTGGCGCTGCCGGAATTCCATCCGGCCGGGCCAAAAATTATCGACGGATTTACAATTACAACATCCACGCCTTCTTCCATTCCGCGCCACATTTCAACTTCGGAGAAGAATTTGCTTTCTGAATATCCCGAAATTTTCTTTGAAGGAATCCACTTGGTTTCTTCTGTTACAACCTCGTCTTTTCCAACTCTGCCCAACGCTGAAACTGAACTTACATGGCATATTTTTTTAATCCCGTTTTCGAGCGCAGCATTTACGAGGTTAGCCGTGCCTTCTACATTATTTGAGATCATTTTTTGCCGGTCGCGTGGATCGAATGAAATAATGGCTGCGCAGTGATAAATTTCGGAAACGCCTGATAATATGTTTTCAAGAGAAAAATAGTCGAGAATATCTCCGTCAACCCATTCAATCTGGTTGAACAGTTTTTCAGGATTTTCGGAATAATATGAAAAAGTCCTTAAAACCTGCTGTAAATTACTGGTTTTGCGTTTCAAAGCCCTGACCTTTTTCCCGGCCAAAATAAGTTCGTAAAGCAAATGCGCCCCAACCAGACCGGTTCCTCCTGTTACAAAAATCATCAGTTAAAATTTTCACGAATATAATTATTTTAATTCCTGATGAATTGCGATATTTGAAAATGGGTTTTGAAATCAGGGAATTGATGGAAACAGCAGAAATAATACGGTTTGAAACAAAAGATGAAAGTAATGAACGAAGAATAAAGGAGGCGCTTGCCAGAACAGGTCACGAACGATTGCTTTTCTTTTTTCAGCTTTGCGATGAACTACAATATTTTACACAAGACGAACCACACCCAAACTGGCTAAAAGGTAATTTTGTTATTAAATGAATTTAATCGAGAATTTTCCGGAAAGGTTAGACAAATTTGTAAGAACCGCTGCTAAAAATCAGGTTAAAATGATTCTGGTTGGTGGTGGAGCTGTTAATTTTCATGGATATCAGCGTCATTCGGCCGATGTCGATTTTTGGCTGGAAATCAGCGAGGAGAACCTGAAAAAAGTTCTTACTACCCTTCAGGAAATGAGGTATCAGATTCAGGATTTCCCTGAAGAAGTAAAAACCGGAAAGAAAAATATTTCGATTAAAATCAGCCCTGTGCTGGATCTTGAATTAATCACCAGTTTTAATCCCGGAAAATCATTCGAAGAGGCATTTGAAAATAGTATTGAAGTTAAAAAAGAAAAATACAGCTACAGGGTTTTAAATTTCACTGATTTGATTATGAGTAAGATTTCCACAGGACGGGAAAAAGATAAAACTGACATCGAAGAACTTCATAAAATCCAGTTAAGGAAAAAAAATTAATGGTTCCACGGTGTTACGGCTTTAGCCCCAAATTCCTTTGTTGTTATTTTTTCGATTGAAACTTTGATTACCCCAACATTCTCAACCGAAGGTTTGCTGAACTTAAATTCACGGTCGCTGTATTGTTCCATAAAAAGTTTTAAGCAGCGGGTTTTTTCATCAAAATCATCAACAAACTGTACTATTCCTTCCACCAAAACCGATTTCGATTTAACCCTGTAACTGCAGCCCACCCGAACGTCCTGCCATGCAAGGTCTTCACCCAGAATCCAGTTAATGCAAACCTTCCGATTTTTTTTCAGGGTTTCCCACATCCGGCCGCTTTGTGCAGAATGAATAATTATTGAGTCGCCATCCAAAGCAAAATTCATGGGCAAAACATACGGAAAATCGTCAACCGACATGGCCAGAAAACAGGTTTTACAAGATCTGATGATTTTATCGATCTCTTCACGGTTTTGAATAAAATGTGTCCGCATAGTTTTTTTAATTAATTGTCCTGTTCCCCAATTTGTCAGCCAAATCCTTTTCCACTTTTTTCAAATTCATATATTTCGACTGTTCATCGATCACTTTATCAAAATTGTTTTCCTGGTAGGCTTTGTTGATTTCATCTTCAATAACCGGTAACATCAGCCTTATTTTTCGGGCTTTATATTCGTTAATTACTTTCGGAATCAGCAAATCAAGAATATCTTCCTCACTTTCGGTAAATCCCCCGCCTCGTTTCCAGATTTTACTTTCATCGTGTTTTTCCGAGAGCAGGTTAGTCACCAACTTACTCACTTCACTGTTCGAATGATAAACAAAATGCCTCCACGGATCAAAATCGGGATTGTTCAGATTTTCTTTTACGTCATTAAAAATAATCCGGAACAGTTCATTTTGCGAAATCAGATCGTCTTTTTCCAGTTCACCGATCATAAAATCACCGGTTCCTAATAAATGTGTTTCATTCGGATTTTCGCTTTCAATTTCGAAAAGCGGTGTTTTACAAAATTTTAGAAGAAACCTCAAAAAAACCATTTCTTCCTCAAGCAACTGCGATATTTCAACCTCTTTCTGAATTTCAGTTTGCCGGGGTGCTTTGCGTGCCTGTTCCCTGATCCCGATGGTTTTCAGATCATCGCTTTGTTTTCTTTTTTGTTTCTGAACCTCGTTATATAAAACTTCTTCATTTACATCGAGCAACTTACTGCACTCCTTGATGTAAACCGACCGTGTGATATTATCAGGAATCACGGCAACAGATCGGATAACATCTGAAATTAACTTTGCTTTTGCCACCGGATCATTTGCAGTGCCTTTTAGCAAAAGCTTTGTTTTGAACTGAATAAAATCGGTTTCATTTTCCAGGATGTACCTCGAAAAACCCGAGGCACCCATCTTTTTTGCATACGAATCGGGATCTTCACCGTCGGGAAGCAACAGCACTTTTACGTTCATTCCCTCTTCCAGAACCAGGTCGATTCCCCGGAGCGAAGCTTTTATTCCGGCTTCATCACCATCGTAAATAATGGTGATATTTGGGGTGAAACGTCTGATCAGCCTGATCTGGTCGGTGGTTAACGCTGTTCCCGAAGACGCGACCACATTTTCAATCCCGGCCTGGTGCATCGACAGAACATCGGTGTATCCTTCAACAAGATAACATTTGTCGGTTTTCGCTATTTCGCGTTTTGCCTGGAAAATTCCATAAACGACCTTGCTTTTGTGGTAAATTTCCGACTCAGGCGAGTTGAGGTATTTTGCAGTGTTTTTGTCTTCTTTCAGAATGCGGCCGCCAAAAGCAATAACGCGTCCGGCCAGGTTATGAATCGGGAACATCACACGCCCTGCAAACCGGTCGCGCACCCAATCGTCGCGTTTAATTGTCAGTCCCGATTTTTCAAGAAATTCAATTTTGTAACCCTCTTTCTGAGCCGCATCGGTAAAGGGCGTTTTACCATCGGGAGCATAACCCAACTCAAATTTTTTCAGAATATCATCCCTGAAACTTCTTTCCCTGAAATAGCCCAAACCAATGGTTCGGCCTTCGTTTTCCTCCCACAAATATCTGGTGAAATATTTCTGGGCAAAACCCGAAACGATCATCAGACTTTCACGTTCGTCGTTGAGCTGTTTTTCTTCTTCGGTATCTTCGTGCTCAATTACATCGATATGGTACTTTTTAGCCAGCCATTTCAATGCTTCCGGGTAGGTGAGGTTTTCATGTTCCATGATAAAATTCACTGAATTTCCTCCTTTGCCACATCCGAAACATTTAAAAATTCCTTTTGTAGGCGACACGGTAAACGATGGAGTTTTTTCGTTGTGAAACGGACACAATCCCAGCAAGTTAACACCACGTCTTCGTAATGTGACAAAATCGGAAACAACATCTGCAATCTCTGCTGCATCCAAAATACGTTCTATTGTAGCATGGTCGATCATTGCTGCAAATGTAAATATTTCCCTTTAAACCTTCCCTAAAATGATTTTTTGACGGGATTCAATTTTAATCGTATTTTTAGGAAAACTTTTTACGATGAAGAAGAAGCTGGTTGTACTTTCAGGAGCCGGAATGAGCCAGGAAAGCGGGCTTAAAACCTTCCGCGATATGGATGGTTTGTGGGAAAATTACCGGGTTGAGGATGTTGCCAGTATTGAAGGCTGGTACCGGAATCCTGAACTTGTAATGGATTTTTACAATCAGCGCCGCAAACAGCTGTTAATGGCTGAACCAAATGCCGGACACTACGGAATAGCGGAACTTGAAAAATGGTTCGATGTCACTGTAATTACTCAGAATGTTGACGATCTTCATGAAAGGGCCGGCAGTTCGAAAGTGATTCATCTTCATGGTGAATTGCGGAAAGTGCGTAGTACGGCCGATCCGAACCTTATTTACACCCTCGACGGATGGGAATTGAAAATGGGTGACAAGTGTGAGCTCGGAAGCCAGTTACGTCCACATATTGTCTGGTTTGGCGAAGCAGTGCCTGCCTTTTACGATGCAATTCCAATTATTGAAAATGCTGACATTGTTGTTGTAGTAGGTACTTCGCTTGTGGTGTATCCCGCAGCCGGACTTGTAAACTACGCCCGACCGGGAATTCCGGTATTTGTTGTCGATCCGAACCGTCCGGCAGTGTCGCTTGAAAATGTGGAATACATAGAAGAAAAAGCAGGAGCAGGTGTTGAAATACTTAAACAGAAACTTGAAAAACTGAAATAAATGACTAAAAAAATAGTTTTTCCGTTATTTTTTCTACTGATTGCAGGTGTAACACTTGCGCAAAGGTTTGAAGGTGGTGCATTGCTTGGTTTTAATGCATCGCAGGTTGAAGGCGACACTTACAAAGGATATCACAAACCCGGTCTGGCTGCAGGTTTTTATGTTGAAACGGATATTGCGCCCGCTGTTTTTGCGGCATTTGAAATAAAGTTTTCGCAGAAAGGATCCAGAAAAAAATCTACTGAAAAGGATCCTACAAAGTACATTATGAGATTGAATTACATCGATATTCCGGTGTACCTCGCATTTCGCACAAGCCAAAAAAGTTCCATTATTGGTGGAATCTCCACCGGGTTTTTACTGAGCGGAAAAGAATTCAATGAATACGGAGAATTTCCACCGGAAGATCAGAATGCGTTTAAAACCATCGATTTACAACCTCTTGTTGGTTTTCAGTTTGATCTTATGGAAAAACTAAAAGCTGATTTACGGTTTGCCCTGTCAGTTCTTCCGATTCGCGGAAAACCCGTGAATACAAATTATTACTGGCAGAATAACCAGTTCAACAATGTAATAACACTGGCCTTGTATTACCAGATCAGCAGATAAAAAGAAAATGAACCGGAAAATTGTAATAGCTGTCACCGGCGCCAGTGGCGCAGTTTACGCAAGTGTACTTTTCAGGAAACTGCGGGAAATCAAAAATCAGCTTGATGAAGCGGCTGTCGTTTTTTCATCTAACGCCAGGGACATCTGGAATTACGAGCTGAAAGAGGATTTTGAAGCAACATTTCCTTTCCGCGCTTACGGGAAAGACGATTTTTATGCTCCTTTCGCCTCTGGATCATCAGGTTTCGATACGATGATTATTTGTCCCTGTTCGATGGGGACTTTGGGCCGGATTGCCCACGGAATTTCTGACGACTTGATTACCCGTGCTGCCGATGTAATGCTGAAGGAAAGACGAAAACTGATCCTGGTTCCGCGTGAAACCCCGTTCAGCCTGATCCATATTGAAAACATGCGTACAGTGACTTTGGCAGGTGGAATTATTTGCCCGGCAAACCCTTCATTTTACAGCCGGCCTGAAACTCTAGAACAGGCAGTGGAAACAGTGGTTGACCGTGTTTTAAACCTGGCTGGATTCGTTATCGATTCTTTTCAGTGGGGAAATACAAAAATCTGAAAACTTTTAATTCCAGGCAGTTGTTGTAAATTCTGCAATTTCGATGTAAATTGTTATTCGATTCAAAGTAATATCTATGAATCAGTTAGCAAATATATCCGGTTTTTCAGTTTCCCTGATTATTTTATCAGCAATACTGTTTTATTATGCTTTTTACTATTTGATTAATTCAGAATTTCCCGAAAAAATTACTCGGGTTATTAAAAACCAGGTTAAAAAGGAATTGATTTTGTTTTTTTTGAAAAAGAGTGCCGGATTTATCATCCTTGGGCTGATTCCGGGAGTTATTTATTTCACAATTTTCAACAGAAATTTCGGAGAATTCGGATTGTCACCGGATTATTTCAGCAATAACGCTGGTACAATCTTTTCATTGGTAACTGCAATCGTTCTAATCCTTTTATTGAATCAGAGGAAAAACAAACAGCACAATTCATTACAAATAAATTTGAAAGAATGGAGTATTTTCCTCTTTTTATTGAATACTGCAGGTTGGACAATTTATCTGTCCGGATATGAATTTTTATTTCGTGGAATCTTACTTTTTGAATGTTTCAAAAGTTTTGGTTTCTGGCCTGCCATTGCCATTAATGCAACTCTTTACTCAGCATTACATATGGTTTATGGGAAAGATCAAACCTTTGGTGCACTGATTTTTGGAATAATTGCCTGTTATTTTACATTAAGCAGGGGGACAATTTTAATTCCGATAATTATGCATGTCGCGCTAAGTGTATTTTCCGATTTTTTCTCCATTCTGTATAACGAAAAATTAAGCTTTATCAAACAAATAAGATTTAATCCTCAGAAAAGATGAAATGTTTGGTAACCGGCGCAACCGGTTTTATCGGCAATCGGCTTGTTGAGGAACTTCTGGCACAAGGCAACGAGGTTAACATACTGGCAAGATCGAAAGAGAAAGTGTATCAGTTGTTTGGCGAAAGAGTTTCTTTTTTTAAAGGCGATTTGTGGGACACGAATGTTATCAGAAAAGCTTCTTCAGACTGCGATGCGATTTTTCATCTGGCAGCTTTTGCAAACATCTGGTCGAAAGATAAAATGCTTGCATTCAAAACAAATGTAAAAGGGACACAAAATATCCTCGATGCAGCCCTTGAAAACAAGGTAAAGAAAGTGGTTTTCACATCATCTGCTGCCGTATTTCCACCTTCAGAAAACGGTGAAGAAATTGACGAGACTGCACCTTTTCCGGAGAATTATCTGACTGAGTACGAAACTACAAAAGCTTTGGCCGAGCAGCTTTGTGCTGAATATTGTAAAAAAGGGCTCGATGTTGTTATTGTAAATCCCCCGAGGTTATTCGGACCGGGATTGTTAAATAAAAGCAATTCTGTGACCATTCTTATTAAAAAATACATCAGCGGGAAATGGAGGATAATCCCGGGAAAAGGCGATGCAATCGGAAACTATGTATTTATTGATGATGTGGTAAAAGGACATATCCTGGCAATGCAAAAAGGAGTTTGTGGCGAAAAATACATCCTCGGAGGAACAAACATTTCATTTAACGATTTTTTTAATGTTCTTTCAAAGGTTTCAGGCAAACATTATAAACTTTTTCATGTACCTTTTAAACTGATACTTGCTTTTTCAAAATTCGAATTGTTTATGGCCGAAACATTTGGTAAACCACCTTTAATCACTCCGCCGTGGGCAAAAAGATATTTACAAAACCGGCCGGTTTCGAGCAAGAAAGCAATCAGTAAAATTGGTTATTCTGTTACACCTCTTGAAGAGGGTTTGCGTAAAACAATTGAATGGTTAAAAACGACTGAAAATGGAAAATCTTCAGGTTAAAAATTATGCTTTGGTCACAGGCGCCAGCGCCGGTACCGGTAAAGAAATTGCAATAGAATGCGCTAAAAGAGGATTCAACCTGTTTTTGGTTTCGCTGCCTGAAACTGGCCTCGAAAATTTTTCAAAAGAACTAAAATACAATTATCAGATTGATGTTCAGTATTATTCAATCGATTTGAGAAAAAGAAAATCGCCCAAAAAAGTATTCGAATATGCTCAGAAAAACAATCTTCCAATAAACATACTGGTGAATTGTGCCGGTATCGGATTTGAAGGTAAGCTGGAAAATTTAACTGCAGATTTAATAGATACAATGGTTTTGCTGAATGTCAGGGCAGCAACCTTACTCACTTTTTATTTCATACCGGAGCTTAAAAAACAAAAAGAGGCATATATTTTAAATATTGGCAGTTTTGCTGCCCTTGCACCACTTCCGTTTAAATGCGTTTATGCTGCGACTAAAACCTACCTGCTGTTTTTTACACAGGCATTGAATTCAGAATTAAAAGGATCCAATATTTCAGTTTCTTCGGTTCATCCACTCGGAATTAAAACGGACAGGGTTTTGGAAAAAGTAAAAAAAATGGGCTTTTGGAGCAGGGCTGCAGCTTTAACTCCTGCCAGGGTAGCCCAAATTTCGATTGAAAATATGCTCAATAAAACTCCTTTTGTTGTACCCGGGATTATAAATAAATTTTACTATTCTCTTGGCATCTGTCTTCCTCACGGTC
>JBBIPU010000037.1:0-29466 GCA_037442685.1 Draconibacterium sp.
CAATTATCAACAACTTCTTCTTAATATTTGTACTCTCGTTTTCACACAGCCTGTTCAACCCGGGGAAGGTGACGCCAATAAAACCCTCCCCGCTGATCAGCGCTCCGGCCCTGAACCTGACATTTTCAACATCTCCCGACATAAAAAAGAAGAGACGCGCTTTTTGGGCACGTCTCAGTAAAAACCATAAACATATACCGAATATTAATCATCATGATGTTTATCATGATAATTTTTTTTGTCTTTATGTTCGTAATAGCAATGTTGATTTTTAATCAGATTGCTGAAAATGGTATAATAAATGTCGCGGTTACTTTTGGCCGAAATTACAATCACTCCATTTGTCAGAGTTGAGTTATCAAGATCTGAAGGATTTATTTTTTGCATCAGTTCGTCGAGATAAAGCTGAATATAACTGGTTACATCGATGCTTTCTTCAGTAATTTCAACGCTGTCTTTTTCGGTTTTAAAAGTAACATCCTGGTTAACAATTACTTCAACAGGTAATGTTGCAGTGCTTCCCGTGTATGTTCCATGCAGATAAAAAACCGGAATATTTTTCTCATTATCTTTCTCACCCTTCACTGTAAGTTCAATTTCGTCGTATAATCCGGGTTGAAGTAAAAAATTTCCAAAGGTGGCCTCAGGTTTTAACAGGTTTGCCAGTTTTGGTCCGGTCCATTTGTAACTGACCTCAATTGAATCGTGGTGAGTTACCAGGCTCTTCAGTTGTGCTTCGAACTTAATGTTCGATACAAGCAAATGGGCAGAATCCCATTCTATTGAAGTAGTTCCGGCCATTGCAGATTTGGTTCCGGTTACCGGCAGAGAATAGCTTTTATTCAGTGCCTCGATTTTTACACCTAAAGTCGATGGACCTTTGGTCCCCAACTCATCTTTCTGACAGGCAAAGAAACTTGCAGTTACCATTACAAAAAATACTGCTGATACAATTTTTCTTCTCATGACTTTCTTTTATTTATAATTGGTTTTCAGTCCGTTTACCGTCAAAAATCATGCAATCCTGACGACAAAAAACTAAAATGCAATTAAACAGCAGATTACAAAAAATGCAGACTTACCGGCAACAATCAAAATGAAATAGCATTTTCAAATTGATAATCCGAAGAAGTAAAGCGTGAACCGGAAAGGAGGGTTGAAGCAGAAAAACAGTTTCGGTAAGAAATTTTAACTCCGCAGGTGCAGCCCTTATTTGATCAGCGCTCCGGCTTTTGCATCCGCTAAAAGAATCAACTTTTTCACCCCGTCTCTGAAGGGTGAGAGTTGGGTGCTGAAACATGATTTTTGCGCAAAAAACTCCGGAAAAGAAATGAAAAGTCAGGAAATTTAATGATAGAAGGATGAAGACACTGAAAGAGTCAATTATCAATAGGGGTTGACCAAAAAGTAAAAAAACTGAAAATGAAACTTTCAATTTGTAAGTTATTGACCCCTCCCAACCTCCCCGAGGGGGAGGAGAAGTCCCCTTTCGGGGGATTTAGGGGGTCATTGGTGGTGTACAACTTTTGATTTGTAAGTATCTCATTTTCCTATCTGACTTTTTGGTCAGCCCAAAGAAACCACCCACAAACTACTCCCCGCTGATCAGCACTCCGGCTTATGCATCCGCAAACCGGGATAAAGATTTCACCCGTCCATGAAGGAAAAAGCCGGGTGCTGAAATATGATTTTAGTACAAAAAAGCTCCTTCTGATTTTGGAGTGAAGATTAACGATTAACGATTGCAGAATACCAGAAAATAAAGAATATCGGATAAGAAATCAGGAATCAGGAAGTTTCAGAAAGCCACGCCAGAAGACCAAAATCGCATAGCGGCGAACTAATGGTAACCGGGGGTGCAACCCCCGGAATGAAGACCACACCGATTCCGGTCCCGCTGTTCAATGTAACGGTCAAGAAATTTGGCGGTTGGGAAACCTGAGACAGAAGCCATTTATTTTACTGTTTTTATCATTGCCTGATCGAGATTGGTGCGGAACCCTTTCCCGTTAATCAATATTACAGGTGGAATCTGTTTACCGGCTGGCGCTGATGTACCCTGAAAATCGTAAATCCGGAGGCCTTCGAAACCGTTCACTTCAATGGCTGAGGTAAAAAACGATTGTGGCTGGTTGTCCCATTCCAACCTGAAATTCTGTATTGAAAAATCTTTTACACCTTGTGCGTACAAACCCGGAATATTTTGCTCGAACAGCGAAAACCTCTGGTCTGAAACAGGGCGCAGATCGAAATTTCCCCCTGCACAATCATTCATTACACTGTTTTTTATATGAAGAGAAACATCGCGGAACTGAAGGTTTTCGACCACCGATTCTTCGCTTGCCCAAACCACGATCCCGGCTTCACTTTTGGCAATAATGCCATCGAAATATATGTTTTTGATAGTCCCCAGTGGCACGTCCGGCGTTCCGCGGATTACAGCAACCTGGATGGGTTCACCGTTTCCCCACCAGTCGCCGGTATGAAGCCGTGTTTCGATATTAATATTCCGGAAATGCATGTCGCTGATGGAGCCACTGTCGCGGACGGTAAGCACAATGCCGCGGTTCGAGTTGGTAATATTGATGTTACTGAAATTGTAGTTACTCATGTCGTTCTGGTCCCAGCCGCCAATGCGGATTCCCGACGACCGCGAAACGATGTTGCAGTTACTCACATTAATATTTTTTGAAGGATGAACGATATTTTTATATCCGGCAAGATCGAAATGATGTGCGTATCCGGTTATGGCAAAACCATCGTCACCTGTTCGGATATCGCAATCAGAAACACTGATGTTGCTGCAACTTGTAAGATCGATGCCGTCGTTGTTCGGGATCATGAGATTATTGTAAATTTTAACACCGGAAATTGTGCCACCGTCAACATCGGCAAAATGGAGTGTCCAGTAAGGCGAATTTGCGATAACCACATCTTTGACAGTCACATTGCGGCAATTTGAAAAGATGATCATCTGGTTTGGGCGTTCGAGCGGAACCACAGGACCGTCCTGCGGCACTCCTTCAATCACCCTGAACCTTTCTTTTTGCCGGCAATAAACAGTGCCTTCGGAGCTGATGGTTTTAAACCTGTTCAGATCCATAAAAGCATCACCATTGCCATCGATGGTACCCAATCCTGTTATCGAAACATTCTTTGCATTTTCGCAATAGATCAAACCCACTTTTTCTCTGTTGAAAAAGTAGTCATTTACATCGGTGCTTCCCAGAATCACAGCACCGGGTTCGAGGTAAAGGTTTATATTTGAACGCAGTATGATGGTCCCGGTTTTAAATACACCCTGAGTTATGGTAACAGTTCCACCACCTGTAAAACTGCAGGAATCGATTGCATTCTGAATCGCCTTTGTATTCATAAATTCACCATTCCCAACAGCCCCGAAGCGGGTGATATTTACATTTACTGCATCCGCTGCGATAGCAAAAAGAATCAATGTTGTAGCAAGAAAGACTCTGTTTAACTGTTTTTTCTTCAACCGGAGCTTCATATTTTCTTTCAAAATTCAGATTGTTAATAAATTGAAAAAATAAGGACTTTTTGCGAAAGATTGCTGAAAGCGTGGAGAAAAATAAAGGATTTAAATAGAATTATGAAGTATGGAAAAGGCAATCGAAAGCAAATAATTTGATTCGGGAGGAGCAGCAAACTATTAGTACAGGAGAGTGAAATCCGCCGGGGGAAAACGTATCTGAATACCCTCCCGGTTAATCATAACAACGTTCATCAAAAGGGAAATATTCTGAAATCGTAAATGAATTAAAAGCGAAATCAGAAAATATGAGGCACCCCGGGTCAATTTAAACCAATATCAAAGCTTAAAATTAATTATCAATTAACCGGTACCCGGAATCAACACGAAAATAAATGCTCTTTACAGGCTTCCGATCACCCGTTGCAATTTTTGCTGAATTTCTGTTGCCAGATCAGTCAATGCCGGGTTATTCACACTCATCATTGCCGAAACCGGATCGACCGCTGAAACCTCAACCAGGCCGTTTTCGTTTTCCTCAACCACAACGTTGCACGGAAGGAATACCCCTATTTTATCTTCGACTGATAAAGATTTATGAGCAAAATGAGGATTGCAGGCGCCCAGTATCCTGTATTTCTTGAAATCCACGCCAATCCTGTTTTTCAGAGTCTCCGAAACATTAATATCGGAAAGGATTCCAAAACCTTCTTTTTTCAATTCAGCGGTTACTTGTTCAATGGTTTCATCAAAACCTTTACCGCTCAAAACTTTACTGAAATAGTAGCTCATTGTTAACTCTTTTTGCTGTTAAAAAACTGTTTTATTCAGGATAAATAACAATTCGTGTTTTAATAGGTTTAACGGAAAAACTAAAAATGAAGTTGTAAATCAGGAACTGAAAATAAGGGGAAACAATGGAAAAAAGAATAGGGTAAATAGCATGGATCAGAGGGCAGAACCAGTATCCGGTATCCAAATATCAGAAGCAAAATAAATTGAAAAATGATTTGATTCTGCAGATGATTAAATTGTATAAGTGGTTTATTTGTCGTAACTTACACGATGTCATCAAAATAAATCGCTATGAAAAATTTGTTTGTCATCTTTGTATTTAATATCCTGTTTTCAGGATTGGCGTTTCAAGTTTCCCAGGCACAGGGGCCCGTATTTTTTGCAGTATTCGAGGAAAGGGTTTCCCCATCCGATCTGGCTGCTTTTGATAAAGTACAGCAGAAAACAGTCGATTTGTGGAACAAATATAACCTCGGTCTTACCATTTATTGTTATGCAACCGACGACGATATGTATTTCTGGTTGATGCCAATGCAGAATTTTGCCGGTCTGGATGCGGTTTTTGAAAAATCGCAGGCTTTTATGAAAAAAGCAAGTGAACAGGAAGGTTTTGACGGCAGCGGATTTCGCGATCTGTCCACCTCCACTTTCAAATATATTCGCTGGATGCCGGAACTTTCGTATCAATCGGGCACCAGCAATCAGTCTGAAAACCGGAATTATGTTGAATGGACTTATTGCTATATGAAGCAGGGGCATGAAAAAGAAGCAGGTGAAGCAATAAAAAAGTATATTGATTTTTATACTAAATCAGGTGAAAAATATGAATGGAATATGTATGAAATCATTTTGGGGAATGACACACCTGTATGGGTTATTATGACCCGCGACACCGACGCAATTGCCATGCGGCAAACCGAAAAGAAACTAAATGAAAAGTACAGCAGGGAATTTAGTGAAATGTGGGCTGATTTTACAAAACATGTCCGTAAAATCGAGAACAAAACCGGCTGGTATAAACCTCAATGGTCGGTGAATACAGGACAGTGAAGCAGCAGTTATTTTCGGAATAAACTTTATATATTTGCGCCATTATTTACCGCGTGTGCTTGATAACCACGTTAAAAACAAGTGAAATGAAAAATAAGGTTTCTGTACTTTTTATGCTTGCGGGCATAATCTTCGCTGCCTGCCTGCTTATTTCCAATATTCTTGCATCGAAAATTATGATGTTTGGCCCGTGGTCCGCACCAGCCGGTGTGCTTGTATTCCCTCTGGCTTACATCATCAACGATGTTATTGCCGAAGTCTGGGGTTACCGGAAAGCACGGCTGATTATCTGGGCCGGCTTCGGGGTGAATCTTTTGGCTGCATTGTTTTTCAGCATTGGTATTGCTGTCCCGGCTTCTCCTTTTTATGAAGGTCAGGAGGCATTCTCAAAAGTACTGGGAAATACTCCGCGTATTGTTGCGGCAAGTCTGACGGCTTATCTGGTGGGATCGTTTCTGAATGCATACATTATGAGCCGTTTCAAAGTGCTTACCCGTGGAAAAGGATTCTCCGTTCGGGCAGTGGTTTCCACACTGGCTGGCGAAGGCGCCGATTCGCTTATTTTCATCAACATTGCATTTGCCGGAATATTTCCGGCAGGCGCATTGTTTACAATGGTTGCAACCCAGGCGGTCATCAAAACTGTTTACGAAATTGCAGTATTGCCACTGACAGTGATTGTGGTCAGGAAAGTGAAAAAACTCGAAGGCGAAGATATTTTCGACTATTCAGTTTCGTACAATCCGTTCAGAATGAGTGAAGTGTAGCCGGATTGCTGGTTATGGGTTTCGGGTTGAAGGTTAAGAATTGAGGGTTTATTGTGAATTAAAAAAATGCAAATTCCTTTTAAAAACTGATAATGAAGAACGACAAAGCATTGGTACTTTTTTCAGGTGGACAGGATTCAACAACCTGTCTTTTCTGGGCCAGGTTACATTTTGATGAAGTTTTTGCCGTGGCATTCGATTACGGTCAGCGGCACCGGGTTGAACTGGAAGCAGCAAAAAATATCGCAGGCAGGGCTGGTGTGAAACTTGATGTTTTAAAACTTGATCTTTTGTCGGAACTCACGGTAAATTCGCTCACAACCCACGAATTGGAAGTGGAAAAGGAAAAACCGGGGGAACGTCCGCCAAACACACTTGTTGAAGGGCGAAACATGCTCTTTCTGACTTACGCGGCAATTTTTGCCAAAGCGCGTAACATTCACCACCTTGTAACCGGAGTCGGGCAGGCTGATTACAGCGGATACCCGGATTGCAGAAATGAATTTATTGTTTCGATCAATCAAACTCTGAATCTTTCGATGGATTTTGAATACATTATCCATACACCGTTGATGTGGAAATCGAAAACCGATATCTGGCGCATGGCTGACGAACTTGATGTTTTTGAACTTGTTAAAAACGAAACTGTTACTTGTTACAATGGAATTAAAGGTGCAGGTTGTGGTGAATGTCCTGCCTGCAGATTGCGAAACAAGGGACTGGTGAATTACCTGAATGAGAGGAATAATGCGTGAATGCATTCAGGATAGAATGCATGAATGAGTAAATTAACATGATTTTGAATAAATAGAATTATATATCTGAATATGAGTGAGTTTAAAAATCTTGGTAATAAAACTGATTATTCATTTGAATATCAACCCGAAGTTTTGGAATATTTCGACAATAAACATCCGGAAAACGATTATTGGGTAAAATTCAACAATCCCGAATTTACAAGTTTGTGCCCGATAACTGGTCAGCCCGATTTTGCGACAATTTACCTGAGTTACATTCCTGACGGGAAACTTGTGGAAAGTAAAAGCCTGAAACTCTATTTTTTCAGTTTCCGCAACCATGGCGCTTTTCACGAAGATTGTGTAAACATTATCATGAAGGATCTGGTTAAACTGTTGGACCCTAAATACATCGAAGTTCTCGGGAAATTCCTGCCACGCGGCGGACTAAGCATCGATCCGTTTTGTAATTATGGAAAACCGGGGACAAAATATGAAGAACTGGCATGGTACCGGATGCAAAATCACGACCTGAATCCCGAAAAAGTGGATAACAGGTAAGGGAAAACCTGGAGTCCGGAGTCCAAAATCGGATGTGACAATTGTTTGTAAAATCAAGAATGAAGAATCTTTATCCGAGAATAAGAAGGTTTTGTAAAAACCATTTTAAACGATAGAAAGTTTTTCTTCTGGCTTCGGTCTTCCGACTTCGTACTTCGGAATATCTACCTTTTAATCAGCCTGACCACACGCAGGGCAGTATCGAGAAAAATGATCCGGGGATTACCGTTCATCGAAATATGTTTGATTCCAAGCTCAAACTCGTTAAAAAACGGTACAATGTTCCGTTCGTTAATAAAAGGGGCAAACTGTTTTCCCCACTCTTTCTCTTGTTTGTTGAGGTAAACCATGCTGCTCCGCTTCATGTTCATCACGAAATATTCGCGAATAAGGCGAAGTGCAAACGTAAAAAAGGCTTTTTGTTTATCGCGGCCGATTTTTGCCATTTCCTCGGCCCACGTAATCTGTGCCAGAACCTCACGTTTGTATGCCTGGCGCATCATTTCCTGGAATTTCTGAAAATAAAACTGCTCATCTTCACCGGGTTTGACATAGGCACGTGCCTTAAAAAAATTACCGTTGGCCAAATGAACTGCATCGGGAATCAGATCCTGGTCAACATCTTCCATTCCAAGAAGTGCAGACCTGACTGCTTCATTCTCAATTAACGGGAATTTCAACAATTGTGCCCTCGACCGGATAGTGCTGATCACTGCCTCCTCATCTTCAGTAATTAAAATGAAAAGCGTTTTATTTGGCGGTTCCTCTATTATTTTAAGCAATTTGTTCGAACAATTTTGATGCATTTTTTCGGGCAGCCAGATAATCATTACCTTAAACTCCGACTCGAACGATTTCAGGTTAAGTTTCCTGTAAATCGAATCACTCTCCCTTTCGTAAATTAAGCCCTGTGCATTTTCGGCATCGGCAAAGGAAAGCCAGTCACTCAGATTGAAATAAGGATTCGTTAAAACCATCTCGCGCCATTGACTGATAAAGTCGTCGCTAACTGGTTTATTGTTGTTGGAAGTGGTAAAAACCGGAAAAACAAAATGCAGGTCGGGATGGGCTAATTTACCATATTTGTGACACGATGGGCAAACTCCACACGAGTCAGTATCACTACGGTTTTTACACGAAATATATTGTGCATAGGCAATTGCCATAGCCAGTTTTCCGGTACCTTCGGGGCCCGAAAAAAGCTGTGCGTGGCTGATCCGCTCCTCCTTTACAGAAAGGATCAACCGTTTTTTTAATGCTTCCTGTCCAACTACATCTTTGAAAAACATGGCTCAAAAATAACCAAATCTCAAAAATCAGCACCAAATCTCAAAAAACAATTCATTCGAAACTTACAACAGGAATTTTTCAGATATGCTGTATTTGATTTCACTCCCGGAGAAGTCAGGGGAGGCTGACACAAGTTACCCAAACATTAAATTATTTTCACCTGTTTTTAAGTCAGAAATCCAACGGAATTTATTTTTTATCTTTGATTGATTTTCTGAATTTTAAATAATAAAATATCATGCAAAAAATCAGCAATTACAATTTTAAAGGGAAAAAGGCATTGATCCGTGTGGATTTTAACGTGCCTCTGAATGATAATTTCGAGATTACCGACGATACCCGCATTGTTGCGGCTGTTCCAACCATTAAAAAGATTATGGAAGAAGGTGGTTCTCCCGTGATTATGTCACATTTTGGGAGGCCAAAAGATGGTCTGAATGATAAATATTCGATGCGCCACCTGGTTAAACATTTAAGCGATTTGCTTGGTGTTAAAGTTAAGCTTGCCCCCGATTGCATCGGAGCCGAAGTTCAGGCAATGGCAAAAGCTTTAAAACCGGGCGAAGTGCTGATGCTCGAAAATCTTCGTTTTCATAAAGGAGAAGAAAAGGGCGATGAGGAATTTGCAAGACAGCTTGCTGCTAACGGCGACTGCTGGGTAAACGATGCATTCGGAACCGCACACCGCGCACATGCTTCAACAGCGGTAATGGCAAAATTCTTCCCGAACGACAAAATGTTTGGTTACCTGATTGAAAGTGAACTCAATAGCCTCGACAAAGTTGTGAAAAACCCGAAACGTCCGCTTACCGCAATTATGGGAGGAGCAAAAGTTTCAACAAAAATCACCATTATCGAAAACCTGCTGAACAAAGTTGATAACCTGATTCTAGGGGGCGGAATGACATTTACTTTTGTTAAAGCCAACGGCGGGAAAATTGGCAACTCGCTTTGTGAAGACGATTTCCTTGAAACAGCATTAACAATTCAGAAAGTTGCTGCCGAAAAAGGAGTCAAACTTGTTTTGGCCACCGATGTAGTTGCCGCCGATGCATTCAGCGAAGATGCAAATACACAGGTTGTTTCTGCAAATGCCATTCCTGATGGATGGCAGGGACTCGATGCAGGTCCGAAAAGTATTGAAGCTTTCAGGGAAGTGATCGAAAACTCTGGAACTATTCTCTGGAATGGACCGGTTGGCGTTTTCGAAATGGAAAAATTTGCAGTCGGAACAAAAGCTGTTGGAAATGCAATTGTTGCTGCCACTAAAAAAGGCGCTTTCTCACTTGTCGGCGGCGGCGACTCGGTTGCAGCAGTTAACCAGTTTGGTTTCAGCGACGGAGTTTCATACATTTCAACTGCAGGCGGTGCTTTACTCGAATATCTCGAAGGGCGCGTACTTCCAGGTATTGCGGCGGTGAGGGGAGAATAAAAGGCCCCACCCTGACCTTCTGCGGGAGGAGGGAAATAAAAAGATGTAAAAAATGAAATAATATTACCCGGGGTTTGGCTCCGGGTTTTTTTTGTGCTAAACACCAAATTTGTCAAACCTTCGTTGTAAATTGTAGCGCAGAAATCAAAAAACCTTATTTTCGATGAAATCAAAATCACTGTTTGTTGACAGCCAGTTTGCAAAATTCAATTGTGCTCAGACTGTTTTCAGTTTGTTTGCACCGGAACTGGGAATAGATGAAAAGATGGCGTTGAAAATTTCAAGCGGATTTGGCGGAGGAATGGCCTGTGCCGAAACCTGCGGTGCAGTTACAGGTGCATACATGGTTATCGGATTGAAACTTGGACATTCAACATCAAATGTTGAAGAGAAAGCTAAAACCAAAATGCTCATCCGGAAATTTAACGATGAATTCAGAAAAGAACACGGTAGTTTAATTTGCAAGAATCTCACCGGATTTGACATTTCAACTCCGGCAGGATCGGTTGCTGCAACCGAAGCCGGAGTATTCCGGACCAAATGCCCTCAATTCATAAAAACTGCGTGTAATATACTCGAAGAACAATTTTAAAACCATTTTCATTTTCGTTTGTTTTAATCGTAATAAAACTTAAAAATCAATGTAATATGAAATGTAATGTTGGAACAGTTGACCGTTGGTTAAGGATTGTACTCGGATTAATTATCGCAATACTTGGTGTGGTTTACGAAAACTGGTGGGGTCTTGTAGGTGTTGTTCTGATTGCCACCGCAATTTTCAGATTCTGCCCTATTTACTGGGTTACAAAATTGTCGACTGCTAAAAAAGAGTAACTTTTCATTTGGAAAGAACAAAGAACGGCGGGAGTTTTCCTGCCGTTTTTTTTGTTTATAAAACCTGAAGGAATCCTTTCAAAACAAACTGTTTAAAGTTTAATAACATTGGATTTTTGCTAAACTAATTAAGAATTTATTATAACTTGGTCAGTAATAAATCAATTAAACCTGATCATTATGAAAAAACTCGTCTGTTTCATTTCAATCTTGTCAATACTTGGTATTTTAAATTTCGGTTGTAAGAAAGCACAGACAAATGAAGGTCAACGTACCGTGTCGTTTGACGAAGATTGGCTTTTTATAAAAGACAATCCGCAGGGAGCCGAAAAATCTGATTTTAATGATTCTGGCTGGAGAAAAACCGATCTTCCGCACGACTGGAGTATTGAAGACCTTCCAAACCAGTCGGAAAGTGTAATCGGGCCATTTTCAAAGGCATCGGAAGGAAAAATGAGAACAGGATACACCGTCGGCGGAACCGGCTGGTACAGAAAACATTTTAAAATAAACAAAGCCGACAACCAGAAGACCGTTTATCTGAGTTTCGACGGAGTGTACATGAACTCCGATGTATGGATCAACGGCAAACATGTTGGAAATCATCCTTATGGTTACACATCGTTTTATTACGATATTACCGGTTATCTTAATCCTGCAGGCAAGTCAAACGTGGTTGCAGTTCAGGTTAAAAATGAAGGCAACACAGCCCGCTGGTATTCGGGATCGGGAATTTACAGGCATACCTGGCTGACCGTTGTGAACCCGGTGCATATCGGAATCTGGGGTGTGAATATAAAAACCCCGTCAGTTGCTGAAAACTCAGCCGATATTAATGTGACAACAACCGTTATAAATTCAGGAAAAGAAAATACACCTGTTAAAGTAACAGTTGAGATTCTGGATCCGTCAGGAAAAATGATAAAAACCACAGATAATGAAGCTAATGCATCAACTGGTTCTGGCAGTGAGATTAAGCAAAAACTGACCGTGGAAAATCCGGTTCTCTGGTCATTGGATTCACCTGAATTATATACAGTACGAGTTAAAGTCGCGGTTAATAACAGGCAGGTTGATTCACTTGATACAAAATTCGGAATCCGGTCGCTTGAGTTCAGCGCTGAGAATGGATTTCTTTTGAATGGAAAATCCATCGAACTGAAAGGAGGCTGTTTTCACCATGACAATGGTCCTTTGGGTTCAAAAGCAATTGATCGTGCTGAAGAACGGAAAATGGAAATCCTTAAAAACGCAGGATTCAATGCAATCAGGTGCAGCCACAATCCACCATCACCCTATCTTCTCGATGTTTGCGACAGGTTGGGTATTCTGGTGATCAATGAAATTTTTGACAACTGGGAAAAACAAAAAGTTTCCGAAAACGATTATTCGAAATATTTTAAAGAATGGTGGCAGAAAGATGTGGAATCGTGGATTTTACGCGACAGGAATCATCCTTCAGTAATCATGTGGAGTATTGGAAACGAAATCCGTGAAGCGCTTGATACTTCAGGATTCAGGATTGCTCAAAACCTTACCGGTGCTGTCCGTAAACTCGATGATACAAGGGCAGTGACAGAGGGATTCAACGATTTTTCGGCCCGCAGAGGTGAAAAAAGCCGGTGGCACGAATCAGCTCCGCATCTGGCATTGCTTGACGTTGTCGGTTACAATTATATGTACAACCGATATGTTGAAGACCATGAAAAATACCCTGAACGTGTGATGGTTGCAACCGAATTTATGCCGCTGTATTCGCTGGTTAACTGGAAAATGGTGGAGGAATATTCTTACGTTATCGGGAATTTTGCATGGGTTGCCATGGATTATCTTGGCGAAGCAGGAGTCGGTTTATCGAGAATTGTCCCGGATAAGCCTGAACAACAGGGAAGGAGAATGCCAGGAGGCGGATTTTTTTCGAGAGACTCGTGGCCAGTGTTTAATGATTTTCAGGGCGATATTGATCTGATCGGGAATTTTAAACCTCGCTATTTTCATCAGTTGGTGGTTTGGAGAAAAAGTAATGTACAAATGATGGTTCATGAACCAATACCTGAAGGAATGAAGGAAAATGTAAGTCCGTGGGGATGGCCCGAAGAGTTGAAATGCTGGAACTGGGAAGGACATGAAGGTGAAAAAATGAAGGTAAATGTTTATACACGAAGCCATCTGGTTAAACTGGAACTGAACGGGAAAATGATCGGAGAACAGGCAGTGGAAGGTGATACATCGGTAACTGCCACTTTTGAAGTGCCTTACGAACCAGGTATCTTAATTGCCCACTCTTACGAAAACGGAGCAGAAACCGGTGCAGATACAATAAAAACTGTCGGAAAACCGGCGGCAGTGCGGCTTGTTGCCGATCGAAACACAATCAAAGCCGACAGAAACGACCTTTCGTATCTGATGGCTGAAATAACCGATGCAGATGGAAATATCATACTAAATGCCGACAGCATTCTGGTTAATTTTGAAATAAAAGGGAAAGGAGAACTGGCAGGAGTTGGAAACGGAAGTCCCAGAGATATGTCGAGTTTTCAGCAGCCCAGGAAACGAACCTGGCACGGGAAATGTCTTTTAATTGTAAGGCCGACTGGGAAGGGTGGTACAATCGATATTAAAGCAAAAGCCGAAGGATTAAAAGAAAGCAGCCTGCAATTAACGGTGAATTAATTTTCAGTTAATCAGTAATTTGTCGGTTGTGCCCCTGGTTCTCATTTTCGGGCGAACACATTTTTATTACTTTTGGGAGTGAAAACTTTATTATTCATTCTTAAAAATCGAAATTCCAATGAAAAAACTCAATCCAATTTATTTTTTCGTTTTACTTGTAATTTCAGTTTGGAGTTGTCAGAAACCAGCTTCTGATCTCATGAAAAAGAAAGAGATCAACGAAAATTGGAAATTCAGCCAGGCCGGTAAAAACGAATGGCTGCCGGCTACAGTTCCCGGAACTGTGCACACCGATCTGCTTGCCAACCAGAAAATAGAAGACCCTTATTACAGACTCAATGAACATGATGTGCAGTGGATCGACAAAGTGGACTGGGAATACAAAACAAATTTTTCTGTTGATAACACATTTTTGCAGAAAGATGTGATTGAGCTCAATTTTAAAGGTCTTGACACTTACGCAGATGTTTTTGTAAACGGAGTAAAAGTGTTGTCTGCCGACAATATGTTCCGCGAATGGAAAGCAGATGTAAAAAATAATCTGAAAGAAGGTGAAAATGAATTACATATCGTTTTGAAATCGCCGATTGCCGAAGGCATTAAAAAATACGATGCACAGGGATATGTAATACCGGTTTCGGGAAACGACCTTGCAGAAATAGGGCAGGTGGAAGGTGGTAAAATGGTCAGCATTTACACACGGAAAGCTGGTTATCATTTTGGCTGGGACTGGGGCCCGAGGCTGGTTACCAGCGGCATTTGGCGCCCGGTTGTCCTCGAAGCGTGGGACAAAGCAAAGATTGAGGATTTGCAGATAATTCAAAACTCAGTTGCCGACGACAAAGCTACGTTTACAGCCGTTTTCGAAATCAATTCAGTAAAAGACGGGAAAGCAAAAATTTCGGTAAAAAACGACAGTGTTGAACTTGCTTCAGCATCGGTGAACCTGAAAAAAGGGACTGAAAAATACAAACTCGATTTTGAAATTGCCAATCCGAAACTATGGTGGACCAACGGTTTAGGCGAACCTCACCTTTATAATTTAACGGGTGAAATCAATGCAAGTGGTGGAGTTGCATCGGTGAACACCCGAATCGGAATCCGCACTTTGGAACTTGTTCGCGATAAAGATGAAAAAGGAACCACTTTCTATTTCAAACTCAATGGGCATCCGGTTTTCATGAAAGGTGCCAACTACATTCCAAACGATGTATTTCTCCCCCGTGTAACCGAAGAAAACTACCGCAAAGTGGTTGAAACAGCAAGGATTTCGAACAACAATATGTTGCGTGTGTGGGGCGGCGGTGTTTACGAAGACGACCGTTTTTATGATTTATGCGATGAAGCGGGAATTCTGATCTGGCAGGATTTTATGTTTGCCTGTGCCATGTTTCCGGGCGACGAAGCTTTTCTGGAAAATGTAAAACAGGAAGCAATAGACAATGTAAAAAGATTACGCAATCACCCAAGTATTGGGATGTGGTGTGGTAATAACGAAATACTGGCAGCATGGAAAGGGTGGGGCTGGGAAAAGGCCGAACGTGCAAAAAGCGAAGAAAATGCAGATAAAATCTGGCAGGCGTATGTTGATATTTTTCACAAGGTTCTGCCCGGTGTTGTTGCTGAATACGATCCCCAGCGAAGTTACTGGAGTTCGAGCCCGTCGTCGGGAGAAGGAATTGCAGCCGACCTGGTAAATGGCGACGAACATTACTGGGGTGTCTGGTGGGGGAAAGAACCTTTTTCAACTTACGCAACCCACCTTGCTAGATTTATGAGTGAGTACGGTTTCCAATCGTTCCCCGAAATTTCAACCGTAAGAAAATATGCCTTACCAGAAGATTACGATATTTTCTCTGAAGTGATGAAATCGCACCAGCGCTCTTCCATCGGCAACGGCACAATAGAATATTACATGTTGCAGGAATACAAAAAACCAAAGGATTTTGAATCGTTCTTGTACGTAAATCATGTACTTCAGGCTGAAGGAATAAAATTCGGGCTCGAAGGGCACCGCCGTGCAATGCCTTACAATATGGGGAGTTTATACTGGCAGATCAACGATGTGTGGCCGGTGGCTTCATGGAGCTCAACCGATTATTACCAGAAATGGAAAGCGCTGCAGTATTACGTAAAAAAAGGATTTGAACCGATACTGGTGAGTACGTTTATCGAAGATGTAAAATTGAAGGTTGCAATTGTAAACGATAAACTTGAAGAAATAAATGCTGAAATGAAACTGAAAGTAGTTGATTTTGGTGGAAAAGTGTTGTGGGAAAATGCTTCATTAGTGAAAATTCCGGCCAATTCGAGCAAAACGTATTTTGAAGAAAACAAGGATGAATTTGTCAATAAATCCGGAAACAGGATTGATAATACAGTTTTTGTTTGCGAACTGGTTCAGAACGGAAATGTAATTTCGAAAAACAGCTTCTATTTTAAACCGTTTAAAAATCTGAAAGTTGAAAAGCCAGACGTTACTTACGAAATTGCAGGTGCCTCAAATGGTTTCGACATCACTGTTAAAACCGGTAAACTGGCAAAAAATGTGTATTTCCAGATTGGCGATGAGGAAGGTTTCTTTTCAGATAACTACTTCGATTTGCTGCCGGGTGAAAGTGTTACAATAAATCTGAATACAAAAATCACATTGGAAAAACTAAAAGAGGTTTTAACTATGCGAACGCTGGATGGTGCGTTTTAGAGAGTTTTATTATTGGCGCTGACTAAAAAGCAGCTACTGATCGTCATTTTGAACGAAGAGAGAAATTTATTAAATTGAAATAAAGATATTCCTCCCGATTATTGGCGGGATCGCTCAAAATGACAAAAAACCATGAAAGTTTACTTTTTTGGTCAGCGCAATTGAACAAGTTAATTTTTATGACAATTAAAAATGATTCAAAATGAAATTGTTGATTTTACTGTTGTTTGTAGGTTCAGTCTTTACTGCCAGTAAACCCGCTAAGCATGCAAAAGTTATTATTGAAGATATTACACTACGAAAACAGGTGGGTTATCAGGAAGCAGGTGAAAAGGGAAAGGTTGGATTTGCTTATCTTAACCAGGGAAAATACCGGCTGATTGTTGAATTTCCGCAGCAGGAGGGAAAATGGATAAAAGAAAAGCAAAACCAGAGTACGCTTGCCAAAGCAACCTTTAACGAAAAAAACAAAACCTATTATTACCAGGGACGTGAAGGATATTTTTCCATCCATTTTGAAGGGGTGAAGAAAATAGACAAGGAGCAGTTTAAAGCAGTTTTTCAGGAATTGAGCGGTGAACGGGAAAATCAGATGGTGATTGCCGAATTTCAATCCCGGAAAGACGGTGCAAAACTTGAAATGACAGTAAAAGCGCTTACTGCCAAAAAATACAAAAGAGCCACCGATAAACTGGGCAGCGATATTTCAACTATTTCCATCCCTGGTCAAAAATAAAAAATCCGGCCTGCTGACCGGATTTTTAGTTAACAGTTTTGGTTGATTGATTAGATTAATTTCAGTTTTTTCCCCACTTTAATAAAGGCCTCCACTGTTTTATCTATTTGTTCTGTTGTGTGGGCTGCCGAAAGTTGCACCCTGATTCTTGCTTTTCCTTTCGGAACCACCGGGTAAACAAAACCAATTACGTAAACTCCTTCTTTTAACAGTTCGTCGGCGAATTTTACTGCAAGCGGCTCATCGTAAATCATCACCGGCACAATGGCAGTATTTCCCTTCACAAGATCGAAACCAGCTGCTTCCATTTTAGCACGGAAATGTTTCGCGTTTTCCATGGTTTTTGCCGGGAGATTACTGCCCGACGAAAGCATTTCGATTACTTTCAGGGTTGCACCGACAGTTGCCGGTGCCAATGTATTCGAAAATAAATAGGGACGCGAGCGTTGCCGCAGCATTTCGATAATTTCTTTCCGACCTGAAGTACAGCCGCCGTTGCCGCCACCCATCGCTTTTCCGAAAGTAGTTGTGATGATATCGATTTTACCAGGCAGTCCGTAATATTCCGCGGTTCCACGACCGGTTTTCCCGATGTACCCCGTGGCATGCGAGTCGTCAACCATCACAAGTGCATCGTATTTTCCGGCCAGCTCAACAATTTCCGGAAGCCTGGCAATATCGCCGTCCATTGAAAAAACGCCATCAGTAACTATCATCCGGTATTTAAGGTTTTGCGAATCTTTCAGGCATTGTTCCAGCTCTTCCATATTTGAATGCTTGTACCTGAAACGCTGTGCCTTGCACAAACGCACACCATCGATAATTGAAGCGTGATTCAGTTCGTCGGAAATTATTGCCGAATCCTCGCCCAGCAGTGGTTCAAAAACACCACCGTTGGCGTCGAAAGCAGCACAGTAAAGAATGGTATCTTCGGTTCCCAAAAATTCCGAAACTTTTTCTTCCAGTTTTTTATGAATCGGTTGTGTGCCACAGATAAAACGCACCGAAGAAAGCCCGAACCCCCAGTCGTTCATAATGTCCTGCGCAGCTTTAACAACTTCGGGGTGATTTGCCAGTCCTAAATAATTATTGGCGCAGAAATTCAGGACGGTTTTCCCATTTACTTCGATCTCTGAACTTTGAGATGAAGTGATTATCCGCTCGGTTTTGTACAATCCTTGTTGCTTCAGTTCTTCGAGGGTATTTTGCAGGTCAGTTTTTATTTTTCCATACATGGCTGAAAGTTTAAATTGACAGTTTTCAGATTTACAAAATAAAGAAAACCGGCACAGAATTTTGGTGATAAAAAGCAGAAATGAGACCTTGATTGAATAATTGGTTATTTTACTTATTTTTGTGAAAATGATTAGAAAATGAAACTTACATTGGTTATAAAAAAAGGTAAGAGTGGTTATTTGGTTGGCCAGTTAAAAGAACTTCCGGAGGTTTTCACGCAAGGGAAAAACAATGAAGAACTGCGTGAAAATATTAAGGAAGCACTTGAAATGTACTTCGAAGATGTTAGAGAACAATATTCACTGAAAGGAGAAATGCTTGCTGAGGAAGAAATTGTTTTTGCTTAAACCTTAAAATGAAAAGGTCAAAATTTATTCAGCATCTGAATCAGAATAATTGCGGTTTTATTAAGCATGGCGGCCGGCACGATAAATATATGAACCATAGTAACGGTAAAAGAACTGTTATTCCAAGACACTCAGAAATCGATGATTATTTATGTGAGTTAATTTGTAAACAACTTGAAATTCCAATACCCAATAAAAATAAATTATAGCTTTTTCCCATTTTCCCATTCATACATTCACGTATTCATGCATTTTATATCTTTGCATCGATTTTAAAAAGTAAGCAATGAATTCATTGAAAGTAAGGGTGCGTTTTGCCCCTAGTCCAACGGGGCCGCTGCACATGGGCGGTGTGCGCACAGCTTTGTTTAATTATCTGTTTGCCAAAAAGCATTGCGGCGATTTTTTGCTTCGAATCGAAGACACCGACCAGAACCGTTTTGTTCCCGGCGCGGAAGAATACATTATTGAGAGCATGAAATGGTGCGGGCTTCATTTCGACGAAGGGCCCGGTGCCGGTGGTAACTACGGACCTTACAGGCAAAGCGAACGCAAACACCTGTACAAACAGTACGCCGACCAGTTGCTCGAATCGGGCTCGGCTTATTATGCTTTCGATACACCCGAAGAACTGGAAAATCTGAGGTTGGAGGCTGAACAGAAAGGCGGGGTTTTTTCGTACGGAATTCAAACCCGGAAAACACTTTGCAACTCGCTGACTTTATCAAAAGAAGAAGTAGAAACCCGTTTGAAAGCAGGCGAAAATTTCGTTGTCAGGTTTAAAATGCCCGAAAATACTGATGTTACCGAAAATGATATTATCCGGGGCGAAGTAACCTTCAACACACGGGTTCTCGATGACAAGGTGATTTTTAAAGCCGACGGGATGCCAACCTACCATCTTGCCAATGTGGTTGACGACCATTTGATGAAGATTACACACGTTATCCGTGGCGAGGAGTGGCTTTCGTCGATGCCGCTGCACGTTTTGCTGTACCGTGCTCTGGGCTGGGAAGAAGCCCGGCCACGGTTTGCACACCTGCCATTGATTTTAAAACCGGTTGGCAAAGGCAAACTCAGCAAACGCGACGGCGACAAAATGGGATTCCCCGTTTTTCCGTTAAAATGGAACGATCCAGAAACCGGCGAAACATTCCATGGGTACCGCGAAGATGGCTATTTCCCTGAAGCGTTTGTTAACCTGCTTGCATTGCTGGGATGGAATCCCGGTACCGAACAGGAGTTCTTTACACTGGAAGAACTTTCAGAAGTTTTCAGCCTCGAAAGAGTGGTAAAATCAGGCTCACGGTTTGATCCGGAAAAAGCAAAATGGTTCAATAAACATTATTTTCAGCAAAAAACTGTTGAGGAACTGACCGGATTTTTCAAACCGATTCTTAAAGAAAAAGGGGTGATTGCTTCAGAAGAAAAAATTCAAAAAGTGGTTGCCGAAATAAAAGAGCGGTGTGGGTTTGTTTCGGAATTGTGGGACCAGAGTTACTATTTCTTTGTTTCACCTGAAACATACGATGCCAAAACAGTCGAAAAGCGGTGGCTGCCCGAAACTGCTGCCCAGCTTAAAGCAATATTCGAAGTTTTCGAAACAGTCAAAACGTGGAAACAACCTTTTATTAAGGAAGCTTTTTCCGGTTTCATGAATGAAAAAGGCTGGAATTTCGGGGCGGTGATGAACCCGTTGCGACTTTCCCTGGTTGGTGGAAATCTTGGCCCGGATTTGTTTAAAATCTGCGAAATTATTGGTAAAGAAGACAGCATTGAAAGGATAAAAAAAGCTGTTGAAAAAATCGGGTGATTAATTGTCTGAACTTTGATTCATTTGATTTTCGTGATGAACTTTGATTTCTTTTCTTTCAAAAATCTTGTTAATCTTTCCATCCTGAAAATCATGGTTCAGACATTTTTACTCATATCTCAGTGCCTCAACCGGATTTCTCGTAGCTGCTTTCCAACTTTGAATCGAAACTGTCAGCAAAGCAATTCCCAACGCCAGCAAACCGGATAAAGCAAAAATCCACCAGCTCAAACTGGTTTTGTAGGCAAAATTTTCGAGCCATTTGTGCATGGCAAACCAGGCGAGTGGAGTGGCAATTATAAAAGCGATGACTACCCAGCGAACAAAACCACTGTTCAACAGAATCATAACTTCTCCAATACGTGCGCCATTTACTTTGCGTATGCCAATTTCCCTGATTCTTTGTTGAATTTTAAAGCTGGCCATTGAAAAAACTCCCAGCGCTGAAATAATAATTGCTATTAACGAGAACAAAACCAGCACTTTCGATTGTGCATATTCTCCGGAATACACATTCTGGTAACTTTCGGTCATATATTGAAACTGGAACGGAAACTCAGGATTTATTTTCTGCCAGGCATCATCAATTACACTCAATGCCTTATCATGGGTTGCCGGATTAACATTGATAATAAAGCAATAATTAAACATTTTCCGGGGGGCAATTGCAAGTGGCTTTTCCTCACTGTGAAGGTTGGTGTAATGAAAATCGGGGACCACGGCTGCAATTTCTCCTTCAGGAAAAAGGTCGGGTAAAAAGAAGTTGAGCCTGAATTTTTTTCCTACAGCTTCTTCAGGACTTGCAATACCAATCAGTTTCAACGCACTTTCATTTAAAATGTATTTATCGTGGAAACTTCCCAGTTTTTTCTCTTTTTCTGCAATTATCTCAGGATTTCCACCAGCATTGCGGAGCGTGCTTAATTCTACAGCATCAGACTCCCACTGCTGAGTAGTTGTTGTACCCAGGTTTACCGACCCTGCCAGCGGTTTAATGTTCAGCACACTAAAGAAATTGGAGTCGGTGGTAAAGATATTGATAAACCGGCCTTCTTTTTTTTCAATCCCTTCCATTTCAAACGGCACATTATCAAGTATATCACCTCCGGGTTCTTCCATGGCAGCTGTCACATTTACAATTTCCGGGTGCCGGAGCAATTCGTCTTTCAGCTTTTCGTAGCGCTGAACCGCTTCCCACGGATTGTTGGCAATTACTACCAGATTGGCATTTTCGGCAGCGGGGTGACTGCTGATGATAAAATTCATCTGCTGTTTCAAAACCACTGTACAGGAAATGGCAAGTATTGAAAGTGTAAACTGAAGTATCAGCGGGAAAGAGAATACTTTTTCTTTGGGAGTTGTTCCCAGCGATGGTTCTAATCTGGTTGTTATCAGTGGCAAAACCGAAAGCAGGGCAATAATCAGTATAAAACCCAATGAAATGATAAAAAGCCAGGTTAAACTTTTCATGCCAAAGATGGAAAGGCTGAGCATCCCGCAGAATCTGTGGGCAAGAATCAGCCCTGCTGCCAGCGATACACCTGAAAGAATCAGCGATTCAGCTGCCAGCGTCATTGAAAGTTTCAGTTTTGTAGCGCCGTTGATCAGTTTTATTTTTACGTTTTTCAACCCTGCAATAAACCTTACCCTGTTCAGATTCATAAAATTGATAAGCGCAATAAAAAGAATAATTAGAGCCCCGCTGGAAAGCAAAATAATGGAACGGATTTCACCGTTTTTTTCAATTTCGCGCGATTTATGACTGAAAAGATGGATGTCCGTAAGTTTCTGAAAATACAGGATAGCGACCGGAGCGCCGGATTTTCTTTCCATTTCCCATTTTTTCTGAACAGAACTTTTTATTTGTCCAATATCGGCGCCAGGTTTCATCAGATAATAAGTGTACGCCCATGTGGTTTTTTCTTCATTATCGGAATAAGAAGTCAGTAAATCAGCATGAAAATGCGAGTTGGCCGGAAAATCTTCCATTACGCCATCGATTACATATATTTTTGGCGTTGGAACCTGCTGGTGCAGAATGCTGATTTCTTTTCCGATGATATTCAGGTTGCCGAAATATTTCATAGCCAGCGACTCGCTGATAAAAGCCCTTCCCGGTTGTGTGAGGGCATGTTCAGGATTTCCGGATAAAACCTTGAAATCGAAAATCCTGAAGAAAGAGCTGTCGGTGGCGAATGCCCTTTCTGTATAAAATTGCTGTCCATCAATTCTGACGATTGCTCTCCGGAAAGGAACCAGCCTGACAATACTCTCGATGGAAGGATATTCGTCAACCAACTGTCGGGGCCATTCTCCCGCAACCCGCGCAGGATGCATTGAAGTTGCCCCATTGTTGCTGTCAACGGTTACACGGTAAATCCGGTCGGCTTTGGTGTGAAACCGGTCGTAACTGAGCTCATTTCTGACATAAAAAAAGATGACCAGCAAAACGGCAACTGCAACTGCAAGCCCAACTGCATTGATGGCAAACCAGCGCCAGTCTTTTTTAAATTTTCTGAATATTTTCATTTTACATTAAATAAAATCCTGTTAATCCTTCCATTCTCAAAATCCTGATTCAGACTATTCATACCTCAGCACCTTAACCGGGTTCTTTGTCGCTGCTTTCCAGCTTTGTATGCTTACAGTCAGAACTGCAATTCCGAATACAAGTAATCCGGCAAGTAAAAATATCCACCAGCTAAGATTTGTTTTGTATGCAAAATTTTCGAGCCATTTGTTCATGGCAAACCAGGCAACCGGACAGGCAACAACAAATGCAACAACTACCCAGCCGAGAAAATCACGGTTAAGCATTAAAACAACATCGCCAACAGAAGCCCCGTTAACTTTTCGCAAGCCGATTTCCTTATTCCGTTTTCCGAGATAAAAAACAATTAACCCGTATAATCCGATTGTTGAAATGGCAATCGATAAAAAGGTCAGCCAAACATAAAACCTGCTGTACCTGCTTTCCGATTCATACTGTTTGTTAAATTGCTGGTCGGCAAAAACAAAGTCGAGTTTGTCTTTTGTATAATGCCTGTTCCACACCTGTTGAAGCTGAGCAATTGTTTCGGATAAATTTTTTGTATTCACCCTGAGTGCAAAATACCCGAACTCACGGGGATAATTGTTGTTCCAAACAATCGGGTAAATTGGTTTTTGCAAACCTTCGTTGTGAAAATCGGCCACAACACCGAGTACTTCCAGCCGGGTTGTATCGCCATTGCGATATATCCGGCTTCCGACAGCCTCTTCGGGATTTGTATAACCCAGCAGGTTCATCGCCGTTTCGTTAATAATTACATCGTTCAGGTTTTGCCGGATGTTTAAATTGAAATTTTTACCTGCAAGCAGTTTTATTTTATATGTGTCAATAAATCCTTCATCAGCATTATTTTCGTAAAAAACGGTACCTGAAACCACTCCTTTGCCAGGATTGTGAAATTCGGAATGAACCAAACCTGGTGGCTCAATTCCAGGGACAAACATGTTAAAGGTTGCCGATTCGAATTCTGGATAGGTAAGTATTTCGTTTTTAAATCCCTGGTATTTCTGTCTTTTTTGTGGATCAGGGTTCAACGAAGCAGGACCGGTGCATATTATCACTCCATTCAGTTCAATCCCCAAATCCTGGTTTTTCATAAATGAAATCTGCCTGTAAACCACAATCGTACTGATTAGGAAAATAATGGAAAGTGCAATTTGTACCATTACCAGCCCCTGTTTAAAACTTCCCCCTTTTATTTTGTTTTGTTGCGATAAATAGTTCATCCGCGATAAATAAATCCCATAATAAACGCTCGAGAAAAGTATGCCGGCACTTACTATTGCAAGTAAAATCAACAGGATGTTTTTCAAGGGAATATATGCCTGCTTTAGCGGGATATTGAAAAAATCGGCAAACAGGTTTTTAAAAAGAAGATAAATGATAAAAGAAATGAACAAAGCAATGAAATTAATAATCACACTTTCGGCAAGCGACTGGTACCATACATGCAGGTTTGAAGCTCCGATCAGTTTTCGCATTCCGATTTGCATCGACCGGGTTTGTGCGTTAGCCGTGGATAAATTTACATAGTTGATCCATGCAATGAAAAGGGTAAACAAGGCTACAATTATCAGATTAACCAGTGAGGAATAATTGGTGATTGCACCCATTTCCCCCTCAAGTCCTCTGATATAATGCAAGTCCTTTAACGGTTGCAAATCGAATCTGGATTTTCGGTTATCGTTGGCCATAAAACCCATGTACTTATCAGTAAATCTGTTGATTTTTGAAAGAACCTGACCGGGTGATGCTCCGTCGCGGAGCCGGATATAATTCCACCAGCCACCCCAGCGCCATTCCACCCGGTTTTTGATTACACCCATTTCCACCCAGGTTTCGGCAGAAACAAAATATTGTGCGGTGAGGTGTGTATTTGACGGAAGGTCTTTGAAAACTCCGGTAATTTCGATAGGCATCTCACCATTGACTTCCATGATCCTGCCAACCGGATCTTTGTCATGAAAAAGAGCTTTGGCGGCAGTTTCAGAAATAATTCCAACCCGCGGACGGGAATAATCGGCAGTTCCTTCAACCATATTTAAGGGAAAAACTTTCTCAAAATCTTCAGAAACCCAAAGGAAATCCTGGTTGGCATAATACGTATCTTCAAACTTTACCTGGCATTTCTCAAAGTAAGCATATCCATTTGCTTCTATTTCAGGAATTTCTTCTTTTACAGCATAATAAAGTCCCATTGGAGATTTGGCCCCGTGATAAATAGTTTCTCCCTGTTTGGTAACCTCCCAGTTTACACGGTAAACCTTATCAGGCTTTTCAATAAAGGAATCAAAAGAAAATTCATAAACAATGTAATAAACTGAAAATAAAAACGAAACCAGCCCGATAACCAGTCCAAACAAATTGATCAGGCTCATTTGTTTGTATTTCAACAAACTACGAAAAGCGGTAAGAAAAATAATTTTCAGCATTAATCAGGTTTTAGTCAGATTAGTAATATTACAAGAATTTCAAATATTGAAAATATCATTATCTCAAACTCCATTTTTCAAATCCCCGTGCCTCAATCATCTCTATTCCTTGATTTTCGGCGAATTGAAAGGTTTTTTTATTTTGTTGAATTGGTTATTCAAGTCATGAAATCTTTGTTTCGAAACAAAATTATCAACTCTGCTTCCCTTTCTGTTTATTATTTAAAACTCACATTTACATTTCCACCTGAAGCATGCATATAAACCGGGATTCCTCCATTATTCATGGTTCCTTTCACGCGGTTTTTTTCAGCTTTACCTGTGAAATTAGTAAGCTCTATATTTACTCTTGATGAGCTCAAATCCAAATCAAGGCCAAGTTTATCTCCATTTTGAATAACTGCATCAACTCCGCCGCCGCTCGATTCAAGATATAATTCCTTGCTTAGTTTGCTTATGTTAACATGAACCGGACCGCCGCTGGATCTGGCCTTCAGATACCCGGCTTCACCCGTAAAACTGACACCTCCGCCACTGCTGCCGGCTTCCACCATATCTCCCTGAATATTGGTTAATTGCACACCTCCTCCTGAACTGCTGGCAGAAATGTTCCCATGGCTGTCTTCAATTTTTACACCACCTCCGCTTGAGCTTAAATCAATATCGCCGTTCAGGTTCGTGGCTTTTACACCACCTCCGGATGACCTGGCTTTTGTGGCCCCGGTAATATTTTCCAACTGGACTCCACCACCGCTGCTTGAAAAATCGTGTGTTCCGGTCACACCTGAAATTTCCAAACCTCCGCCACTTGATGAAACATCGCAAGACATTTCACCCGGTACTAAAATGGTCAACGAAATGCCGGCATTTTTCCATGAATTGAAATTCACTTTACGTTCAACAATGGCTGTAATAACAGAACCATTTTTCTCAAAATCAAGATTGAAATCTTTCAGGATTTCATTAACCGATGGATCTGAAGGTGGTAGGAGATTGCCGTTTTTCCGAATGAAAGCTTGTATTACGACTGTTTGCTGATCATGAGTTTTTACTTCCACTCCTCCGCCAGATGATTTCGCACGAAGAGTACCGGGTTGATTCAGATCAAATGATTTTGTAATAGTTGGAGTTTTGCTTTCCTGGGCAAATCCAGTACATGAAAGCAGTGTTGCGAGCACTGCGATCAGTGGATACATTTTTACATTTTTATTGGTTTTCATAGCACAAATTTTAAGATGTTTAATATTATTGTTGAAAGATATTTACTTTTCATAACAGGTTTTTCATTGAAAATCGGAATAAATCTGATATAAATTTACACTATTATTTTATTGGTTTTTTCGCGAATTTTCACCTCCGGCAAATAAGGATCAACTTTATTCATACCTCAACGCCTCCACCGGATTCCTTGTCGCCGCCCGCCAGCTTTGCCAGCTAACGGTAAGCATTGCAATTCCCAATGCCAGCAAACCAGCCAGGGCAAAAATCCACCAGCTCAGTTCAGTTTTGTAGGCAAAGTTTTCGAGCCATTTGTCCATGGCATAGTACGCAACAGGGGTGGCCATTACAAAAGCGATGGCAACCCATTTCACAAAATCTTTGTTCAGCATGGCCATTATTTCTGTTATACGGGCACCGTTTACTTTGCGGATACCTATTTCTTTGGTTCGGCGCCCGGTGCTATAAATAGAAAGGCCAAACAGACCGAGGCTCGCAATGAACAGGGCAAGTAATGCAAATGAGAAAAGCAAATTCTCAAATCTTTTTTCCGATTTGTACTGTAAGTCATAAGTTTCATCCAAAAAATTATAATTGAAAGCGAATGCCGGACATATTTCATTCCAGACAGCGTTTATTCGATTCAATGCCCCGGCAATATTATTACTGGCAATTTTAATATTAACATAGTTCAGGTGTTCGGGCGTATAAAACAGTAATACAGGCGATTGCGCGTAGTTTAAACCCCTGTAATGAAAATCGTGAATTATGCCAATAATCTGACCTTGAATACCATTTCCCGGAACAATAATTTGTCCGACAGGATCTTTTAAATCGTAAAGTTTAATGGCTGTCTCGTTAATCAGGTATGTTGCCTTTTTATCACCCGGATTATCCATTGAAAAGTTTCGACCTTCTTTTATTTTGATTTCCATTGTTTTTAAATAATCCGCATCAACATAGTTGTTAAAATATTTATTTTCCTTGCCTTCAATATTTACACAACACCATGATCCCCAGTAATTACCAGGTATTCTGCTTGAATACGAAACACTCATTATTTCAGGATATGTCAACAATTTTTCCTTGAACGCATCCAAATGGTCCTTTAACTGGGCGTTAATTTTAAGATTAACAACATCATTTTTATTGAATCCAAGATCCTTTTTATTCATGTACCGAAATTGCTGATTAGCGATTAATGTACTGCATATTAGAGTAATAGAAACTAAATTTTGGAATATGATTAATCCATTTCGAACCCCGTTATAATTAGAATATCTTGTTAACCTTTCTTTATTTGTAATGATGGTATATGAACTTATAAAAAGGCTGGGATAAATACCTGCAATTATTATAAATGTGGTGAGTCCCGCTAAAAATATCATCAGATTCCCTGAAGTCCATAAATCGGAGGTGAGAATCGGAAACCCTGTTAATGAAGTTAATAAAGGGTTCAAAATCCACAAAAGAAAAACAGAAAATCCTACAGAAATAAAAATGATGAGAACCGTTTCAAACATGAATTGCACGATCAACTGAACTATTGATGCACCCTGTATCTTTTTAACACTTACCTCCTTCGATCTTGAAAAGGAATTAGCAATGGTGAGATTGATAAAATTAATCGTTGCAAGCAATAATATGAAAATTGAAACAGTAATCAGAATCTTGTTGTACAGCAAATTACCGTGTTTTGTATTGCTTTCGTTCTCAATTTCAGGCGAGTAATAAATTTTGTCAAACGGGCGCAGTCGGAATGGATTGTCGTACCCTAATTGTTTAAGAAACCCCTTTATTTTTGTTTCAAATTCAGTGGCTGATGTACCTTCGGGCATTAACAGATAAGTTGGATAACTCCATCCGTCATATTGCTGAAGAATCCCCTTATATCCGATTTGTTCGAGACTAACTAAAGAAGCCAGTACATCTATTTTGAAGTGCAGGAATGGCTGATCCCTGATGATGGCGGTTACAGTGAAATCGAACTTGTTTTCGAATCTGACGGTTTTTCCGATAGCTTCACTGCTTCCAAATATTTTTTTTGCAAGCGATTCAGTAAGCACTAACGAGAATGGTTGAATAAGAGCTTCTTTCGGATTTCCCGCAATGAACTCAAGGGGGAATACTTTGAAAAAGGTACTATCAGCAAATGTGAAATCTTTGAGGTTGAACGGAATATCATCCACCTGAATTCCAACATCTCCCCAAAAACTAAGTCTTGTTGCTTTAATCTGATTAGTTAAATCCTGGTTCATCGCATGACCCAGATAAGATGGCATACTCGCCCATTGTGTTTCCAGACGAAAGATCCTTTCAATGTTCGGAATGCCTTTATCAAATTTGTTTTCGTTGATTACATACGACCAAATTATAATTACAGAAGCAATGCTAACTGCCAAACCAAGAATTTTTATTACAGTGTATGTAATATTTGTTTTAAAATTCCTGAGGGTAATTCTAATTATTCCTTTTAAATACATATCCATCGAATATTAAATATGACGATAACAAGTTTTAAATTATTCATACCTCAGTGCCTCCACCGGGTTCCTCGTAGCCAGACTAAAGCCCCTCTGAATCTCCCCTGAGGGGAGACTTTTGGAAAGCCCCCTGAATCAAATAAAGTGGGACGTTCTGTCTGTGAATATTTTATTACCTCTTTCATTTTTAAATCGCTAGTTTCATCTTCCGGTTCCTCCCCTCCGGGGAGGTTAGGAGGGGCTTATTTATTCATACCTCAGTGCCTCCACCGGGTTCCTCGTAGCCGCCCGCCAGCTTTGCCAGCTAACTGTCAACA
>JBBIPU010000038.1:0-16175 GCA_037442685.1 Draconibacterium sp.
ATTCTGAATGATTTCGCCCCCTTCATTAACAATCTTTAAACGGGCTTCAAAAGTGATTAAACTTTCAGGATAAGGATTTCCGATGAAATCTTTTTCTTTCGGATAATTATTTGCCTTCCCTTTCAGGATTATTTCTCCGTTTTCAACCGTCACCGTGTAATTTGAATGAGGAGATTCCAGACCTGCTGAGAAATTTAGCGCTCCCTTTTTTGAAGATTCGAGCCGGATAATGATTGCCTGACCAGGTTCGGAAGAAAAAATTTCGCGGGTAAACTTCATGCCATCCACTTCATAATTTACAGTGGATATTGCATTTTCAAGATCAAGTTTTCGCTGGTACCCGGTTGCTTTTTCATGTCCCTGAAAATTGAGCAGGATATTTCCAAAAGGCTGGTAACACAACTGGCCAAATGGTTGCGACATGAATTGTTCGTTGGCGAGTTTTTCGGCTTCTTTCTGTTTTCCTTCCCACAAAAGCTGCCGGATTTGCCCAAGGTATTGATTCGCCCCGGGATGCGCGTAATCGTGCGGCTGACCACTCCACAGGGTTTCTTCGTTAAATTGAATGACTTCTTTGTCGGTTCTGCCATAAACCATCGCCCCGAGACGGCCATTGCCAACAGGAAGCGCCTCTGTCCAGCCTGATGCAGGTTTGTTGTACCAAAGGTTCAGCGAGGGGTTTAAAGCCTTTTCATGTCGGTGAGCTGTGCATGCTGACAGTGTTAAAACAGTAATTATCAGGGCAAAAGAGTGCAGGTTTTTCATTGGTTTAAGTCAAGAAATTTAATTATCCAAACTTACAAATTAAACTCTTAAATGTAATAGGGTACTGAAGTTTGAGTGACTTTTCGATCTGAAAAAATAATTTATTCTTTTTTGAGGCTACTCCAGTATTTATGCCAGGTTGTACCCCGACCCGGGCGTTCGGCCATTCTAACCTCTTTATAAACAATGGTATCTGCATCCATTCCGTAAGGCAAAACAGTTATATTTTTTCCTCCATTTTCGACAAACATCGAATTACCAATACAGTACCAGTCTTTCCAGGGACCATCAGTTATTTTTCCAACATTGCTGACAGCAGCTACATTCAGGTAAAATTCCCCGCAAACCGAATTAAATGCATCGCGCCACATTCCGCCATAAGGTTCTTTAACATTATCGTAATCAGGTTTCACGGCCCAACTGCACGGCAGAAGGATTAAATCTGCCCCCAGATAACCGACTGACCGCGGAAGAATATAATCTTTCGAACTGGCATCGGCACAAATCAAAACTCCAATTGTCCCGAATTCTGTTTCACAAACATTGATCCGATCTCCCTGGTCATATAAATTGTGTGCAATATCAAGTTCATTGATTTTACGGTGCTTAAGTAACAGTTTGCCTTCCCGGTCAATCAATACAGCAGCATTAAATGTGTGGTTGCCATCCTTTTCGATAATTCCGGCACAAACGTAAATCCTGTTCTTTTTTGCAGCTTTTGAAAGTCTTTTAAAAGTTGAACCACCGGGAACTGGCTCAGCTTCAGTTTTTGCAGAAGAATGTGTCCAACCCAGATCAATCGCTTCGGGAAGTAAAATTATATCTGCCTTATTCCGGGCTGCTTCCTCAATTCTTGTTACAGCCCTGTCAAGATTTTTTTGTTTTGCCCCTCCTTCCACAAGCATCTGGGCCATGGCAAGTTTCAATATGCTTTTTTCCTGCGGATACGTTATTTTCCCCATAAATAAAACAGTAAACATTAAAAGATAAATAAAGGCTTTCATTGCTCAGAATTATTTTAAATTGAATTCTCCCGAAAGTGAAGCGTTGGAATCACTGCCAACAAAAACCATAAACTTACCCGGCTCCGCAGAAAATTTCAGGTCGTTGTGCCAGAAACCCAATTCTTTATTGGCCAGAATGAAGGTAACTTTCTGAGTTTCGCCTTTTTTTAGGAGCACTTTTTTAAATCCCTTCAATTCCCTGAGTGGCCTTGTAACCGAAGCCACCTCATCGCGAACATAAAGTTGTACCACCTCTTCACCATCAAAATTCCCGCTGTTGGTAATATCCACCGAAACTTCAATTTCGTCTTTAGCTGAAATTGTCTGTTTGCTGAGTGCCAGGTTGGCGAAATCAAATTTTGTGTAACTCAACCCATAACCAAACGGGAAAAGCGGCGAATTCGCCACATCGAGATAATTGGATTTAAATTTGGTAAAAGCCTCTCCTGCCTGCGGACGACCTGTATTTCTCATTGCATAATAAATCGGGATCTGTCCCACATTCCGTGGGAAAGTGGCGGTTAATTTTCCTGAAGGATTGTATTCGCCAAAAAGAACATCAGCCAGTGCATTTCCACCTTCAACCCCGGCATGAAACATTAACAGAATGCTGCTCGCCAATTCTTTTTCCTCAGGAATGGCAAGCGGACGTCCGGTGAGGATTACCAGCGCCAGTGGTTTTCCGGTTTTTACCAGCTCGCGGATCAGTTTTTTCTGACTTTCGGGAATCGAAATGTCCGACCGGCTTGATGATTCACCCGTCATTTCAGATGCTTCTCCAACCACAGCCACCACCACATCGGCTTTTTTCGCCACTGAAATTGCCTCGTTCAACATGGTTTCCGGCGACCGCTCGTCGATTTCTATGCGGGGACCGAAAACATTTATTTTTTGGGCAAATTCCTTGTCATCGCTGATGTTGGCGCCCTTTGCATACAAAATATTTACATCCTTTCCGGCTACATTTTTCATTCCTTCCAAAATGGTAACGGCCAATTTTGTGTCACCGGTTGGCGCCCAGGTTCCAAGCATGTTGTTGCGACTGTCGGCCAGCGGACCAATCAGTGCCACCGTTCCCGATTTTTTAAGTGGTAAAACCTGTTTGTCATTTTTCAGCAAAACAAACGAGCGTTGTGCAGCTTCACGCGCCACTTTCCGGGTTTCAGGCGTATTGATTTCCCTGGCAGGACGGGCATCATCAAAATAACGATACGGGTCGTCGAAAAGACCCAGTTTGTATTTGGCTTCGAGCACACGCCGGCACGCCTGATCGATTTCGGCTTCAGTAACTTTTCCCTCGTTCAGCGATTTTTCAAGTGTGGTTAAAAAACCTTCGCCCACCATGTCCATATCCAGACCGGCTTTCAGTGCCAATGCAGAAACCTGTTGTAAATCGCCCAACCCATGTGCAATCATTTCGTTTACCGAAGTATAATCTGAAACCACAAAACCCTTGAATCCCCAGTCTTTGCGAAGAAGTTCTGTCAGCAACCAGTGGTTAGCTGAAGCCGGGATTCCATCGACATCATTAAACGACGACATTACACAACCCACGCCAGCATCAACTGCAGCTTTGTAAGACGGCAGGTAATCGTTGTACATTTTCATGCGGCTCATGTCCACCGAATTGTAATCACGGCCTGCTTCGGGGGCGCCATACAATGCAAAATGTTTAACGGTTGCCATCATTGTATTTGTGGCGGTTAAATCATCACCCTGGTACCCTTTCACCATGGCTTTTGCAATCTGCGAACCCAAATAAGGATCTTCGCCCGAACCTTCTGAAATCCTTCCCCAGCGCGGGTCACGCGATATATCGACCATGGGTGAAAAGTTCCAGAAAATACCATCGGAGGTGGCCTCTGTTGCTGCCACCCTCGCTGTTTTTTCAATCAGTTGCATATCCCAGGTACACGACATTCCGACGGGGAGCGGGAAGGTTGTTTTATAACCATGAATTACATCAGAACCCACGATCAGGGGAATTCCCAGACGGCTTCCTTCAACAGCCAGTTTCTGCACCTGGCGCAGTTTTTCGGGACCCGATACACCAAAAATACCCCCCACATTTCCGGCTTTAATTTTTGATTCCACATCGGTACTCACCACCGAACCGGTTAAAATTCCACCTCCGGGTGTTACAAGATTTAACTGCCCGATTTTTTCCTGAAGCGTCATTCTTCCCATAAGATTATTTACAAAAACTTCCATTTCCCGATCAGAGGATTTCTGACTTTGTTGCTGACAGGCTGCCATTAAAAATGTCAACAGGATAAGCAGATAAACAGGTTTCATAGTATTTCGTTTTTTGCCGTTATTGTACTTCAATTGTTTTAATTCGCTCTGATACGCCGTTTTCGTTAATGGCTTCAATGGAGAACCAGTAAGGTTTCTGACTGTCCATCGCTTTGAACCAATACTCGTTGGCATCGTGCACCATCACACAGTTGTACAGTTTTTCAGGGTGTGTCCCGTAGTAAATATTATAGGCGAAGGCATTTTCAACAGGGCTCCAGCGAATCCAGGCGCTGCGTTTGTCTTTTTCGGTCCGCAAAACCATAAAAGTTTTTACACTTTCAGGTGCTTTTCCATTGCCAACACCAAACACGCGCAGTCCGCTGATTGCAAATTTGCCGGTGGGCATGTGCATATTTTCGAGTTTCAGAAACCGTGCTTTCACCGGAGTTTTTAATTCAATATAATCGTGTGGGATATCCGTCCGGTTGGCACTTTTATCCACCAGAACATTCCATTTTTTTCCATCCCTTGAAGCATATAAAATATAACTGTGGTACTGTTCTCCGCCATTGATTTTCCCAAGATGATCAGAATCAACATCCTGGTCGGCATAATTAATCTGGATGGCATTTACCGTGGCAACCTCTCCCAAGTCACTCTGAATCCATTCCCCTTTTTCGCCGGTTGCCGCGCTCCACCAGGTTTTCATGCTTTCGTCGTTAGCGTTGTTGGCATGATAAGCGCCGTAGGTGGAAGACACTGAAACCGGTTTTTTATAATTCAGCAAAAACCAGTCGGGACGCGGCTTTTCGTGTTTCGCTGCCTCTCCGGGCAAATAGTGTGGATAATCGCCAAAAGCCGTGTTGCACCACATCACATCGTCGCTGTCGAAACCGGCGGGCCAGATTCCGATACGCCTTTCAAAATTGTTTTTCACGCCCAGGATGATGGTACTCACGTGCCACCAGCGGTTGTTGTTATCCTGAAAAGTAGCTCCGTGGCCGGCCCCGCGTGCAAAGCCACCGAGTTTCATGCTCAGCGGATCAGACTGGTCGGTAAAATTTCCAACGGGGTTCCCAAATGGTGTACTGCCCACTGCCACGCCGTCGGCATAACCGCTGAATTCGGTTCCGGGAGCGCCATATTGCAGGTAATATTTCCCGTTGTGTTTGGTCATGTGGGCGCCTTCCATAAACGGGTCGAGAAAAGTATTGTCCATATATTCGCCAAAACGCTGCCAGCCAAAACGCCAGGGTTTCAGGGCGGACATTTCGCGGCGTGTACCAATGGGTTGAAATGTTTTGCGGTTGAGTTCAACACCATACAGCGGGTAAACGTTGCTGCTGCCGTTGTACATGTAAAAACGGCCCCGTCCGACCGTGCCATCCGGGCGGGCATCGTCGTCGGTGAAAAATGCCGGGTCCCAGCCACCGATTTCCAGCGAATCGACCAGCGGTTTCCAATCTGCCGCTTTGGGGTTGGTGCTCATCCACAGCGTAAAAGTGCGGGTGTAGGTAGAGCCAAAAACCAGCATGGTATCGCCCACAATTCCCACGGCCGGGGCACAAAGCTCGTCGTAAACACCACCATTCCAGGGGCGCAGGAATTTACGCGGAACAAAATGCCAGTCGCTCATGTTGCTGCTCCACCAGTAACCCCACTGGTTGGTACTGAACAGGTAGAAATCGCCTTTGTAATTCACAATCACCGGGTCGGCAGTTGCACGGTGCCTGCCCCATTCCGAAAAATTGGGAATCGGTGTGTAGCCATAATCAATATTGATGGGGTTGCAAAATGTTGACATTTCGGTTGTCTGTGCGGTAGCCTCATTCCACATTCCTGAAAACAGCAGAAAAAAAACAGACAAAAAAGCGATTGTTTTCATTTAAAAGTTTTAAAACTGGTTTATCGTTGTAATTACATTCACCCCCAAACTCCCTCAAGGGGGCATTTACAACAAGTATGGACAGGTACTTGTCATAGGCAAAATGTAATTATTTCCATACTAATTAATATCCTTTTTGTTTGAAATCCTTTTTCTTAAAATCTTTTAGAATCTTCCCAAAAATCTTTTCGTGCCTTCGTTTTTCGGCAACTGTTGTTTCGAAATGGGCTTTTTCGCGTTCCATTTTCAGGTAGTTTTCATACGAACTACTATCGATTTCTCCCTTTTCCACAGCTTCGGCCACTGCGCAGCCTGCTTCACCGGTGTGGGTGCAATCTTTAAAACGGCATTTTTCTCCCAATGCAATAATATTATCGAAAGTGGTTTCCAAACCCGAAGTTGTGTCGGCAATTCCCACTTCGCGCATTCCCGGGTTGTCAATCAGAATTCCGCCATTTTCGAGTACTGTCAGTTCGCGGTGCGTGGTAACATGACGCCCTTTGTTGTTGCTTTGACTGATGACATCAGTCTTCATCATTTGCCGGCCGGTCAGATTGTTCAGTAAAGTTGATTTTCCAACTCCTGAAGATCCAAGCATACAATAGGTTTTGCCTTTTTCAATGAGGTTTTTCAGTGCTTCGTAACCTTCCTGTGTTTCGTTACTGATGGCTAAAACCGGAACCTCCTTTATCCTTTTTCCGATATTTTCGAGTATTTCATCTACCCATTCTTTCTCCGCCAAATCAGTTTTCGTCAGAATAATCACAGGTTGAATGCCGGCGGAATAACAGATTGTGAGGTATCTTTCGAGCCGGTTGATGTTGAAATCGCGGTCGGCGGCCTGCACCAGAAATGCCGCATCGACATTGGTAGCCAGAACCTGTACTTCGCCTTTTTGTCCGGCAGCCTGTCGTTTCAGGATCGATTTACGGGGAAATATTTTATGAATGACCGCAAATTCAGCATCATAAACAGAGAGTGCCACCCAATCGCCAACAGCCGGAAAATCTTCCCGCTCTGTGGCCGAAAACCGGAGATTTCCGGTAATTTCAGCTTCGGTTTCTGCCTTTTCGGTTTTTACAATGTAACGCTCTTTGTGTTCCAGGATAACACGACCGGTTTCAAAATCCTCCAGTTGATTTTCGATCCTGAAGTTTTCGAGTTCAGCAGTAAATCCCAGTTCTTCCAACGTCATTGTTCTGCTACCTTTTAATGATCAGTTTTGAAGTTGAATTCAGTTGATCGCTAAGCACCTGAACAAAGTACAAACCATCAGGAAAACCTCTTGTGTCGATGGTTTCGCTCTTCAATCCCAGCAATTGTTTTTGAATCACCAAAACACCATCGGCTGAGAACATTTTAATTGTTAAAACTGCTGAAAAACCTGTTTCAGAAACATCAATTTTTACTGAATTTGAAGCAGGGTTCGGGTAAATTCTCACCTGTTTTTTACCAAATTCGATATTCTCTGCGGAGGTTGATTTGTATTCAAATCCCAGTTTGTCCAAACCCGATTTCAGATCGCTGTCTTTCATCACCGTATTCCAGAGCAAACCAGTGCGGTAGTTTTCAATCATTACAACAATCGGCCCCTGGTCGATTCCAAGGTAAGCCTTTTGTACCCAGTTTACATCATCGTTAAAGGCATCATACGGACCATATTTCCCGAAAATATCCTTGCCCCTTTCGCGGTAGAAATATTTCAACGCTGCCATCGATTCATCGGGTGTGTAAGGAAAACTTGCCAACGCGGCCGTCGGGCTGATTGTACCGTTATCATTACTCATGGGCTGGTGGGCAGTGTAGCCGTACGGATCGTCGCTGGCAGTCAGCCCCCAGTTTTTTCCGCTGTAATTCAGATGGCCTTTGGGATTGGCTTTCCCATATTCGAAATGGATTTTAGCTGTATTTACATTCTCTGTCCAGTAATTGGCATACTGGTCTTTCAGCCCGTTTGGATTCAAACCAAGAAATGAGTAATGAATCCAGAACAATGGCCCGCCCCAGTTGGGTGAAAGACTGATCAGGTAGCCATAATATGTGCGCTTATTTACCATACTTCCGTTTCGTGCCCAACCCTGCGTGTAAACTTCCTTCGGAACTCCGTAAGTTGGAGAAGAAGCTGCCATGATATATGTAATCAGGCACTCGTTCCAACCAGTGATTTTCATATTCATCTTCCAGTTGTAGTTGGGTGACCAGTGCCAGTACAAAACATTCTGGTTCCCCTGGCGGTACCAGTTCCATTCAACTCCTTTCCAAAGCTGATCGGCTTTCTCGCGGATCTGAACCGATTTTGTATCATCGCCTGTAAAATAATTTTTCAGCGCTATCAAACCCTCGACCAGATAGGCAGTTTCCACAAGGTCGCCGCCATCGTCGTAAGTTGTAAAAGGTTGCGTTTTTCCGGTGTCGGCATTGTACCAGTGCGACCAGGCACCGTGATGTCGATCGCATTTTTCCAAAAAATTCAGAATCGATAAAATCCGGTCTTTGATTTCTTCGCGTGGACGGTATTCCCTTTCATAAGCGGCAATCATGGCCAAAAGTCCCATCCCGGTGGCTCCGGTAGCTGCCGTTGAAGCGCCGCCATTCGTTCGTTCGAGTGCCATGCCTGTTGCCTGGTGCGCCCCTTCCCAAAAATAGCGGAAAGTGTAGCGCTGCATCATATCCAGTAATTCGTCGTCGGTAAAATCTCTGATTTGCGCAGTAGTCTCAACCGTCGCCGACTCAATTTGCTGGTAAGCTGTTACAACTTTGTAAATAACTGATTTATTCAGATCTTCCAGCGGTACAAAGTCGAGGTAATAACTTTCTGTTGTTTCACCGCGGATACTGAAATTTGAACCTCCGTCGAAAGAGGCATAAATTCTGTAAGACATTCCGCTTGCGGGTTTTGTCCAGTTGAGTTCAGCGTGACTGTCGTAACCTGTGGCTTTTAACCCGGTAACGGGAGGAACCGACAAAATACTTTTGAAAGCCTTGATTTCATCAATATAAATCAATCGCGATGTATTGTTTTTTTCCGACTGGGTAAAAATGATTCCCTTTACTGCTGATGGATTCAAAGATGTTGCAACAAAAAATTTTTCAAGAGGAAATACAATTCTGTTCCATTCTCCTTTTTTTATGTTACTGTTAAAATCGGACAATTTAAATAACGAAGATGTAATTTCACCTGTACCGCTTACAAGTGCAGTTTTAATGGCAATCAACGGTAACGCAGTGTCAGGAAATTCATTTCCGGAAAATAAATAAAATGAAAGCGAGTCAGTATTTGTCAGATTGGCTGCACTCCAGTCGTTGCGGTAAATACTTACTTTCCATGTTCCGTTTGCCGACGAGAAATAATTGAATTTTAAAGCGGAAGTGCCTTTGTAAGCTGTTGCAGAACAGGGTACTTTGTCGTTGTATTGCGGCATTCCGGGCGGATAAGTAAATTCGAAAGTGCTTGATCCAAGGTTTGTTTTATCAAGTATTCCCTGGTCGTAATAATTTGTATTGGTTCCATCGGTGAAAAAAACCACTTCCTGTGACTGTGATTTCAGCGAAAACAGGAGAAAAGACAACAAAATAAGCAGGTAAGATTTAGTTTTCATTGCTGTAAATATCAGGATCATTCATAACTAAAATTTAGTTTTTTCAGACCATTTTTAACATCTTCATTTTTCATAAACAAATTCCAGAGTAAACCGGTGCGGTAGTTTTCAATCATCACAACAACCGGTCCCTGGTCGATGGCGAGGTATCTTTTCGGCCACCAGCCGGCAGTTTCGCTGAAAGCATCATAAAATCCGTAAGGTCCGAAAAGTTTGCTGCCCAAATCTTCGTAAAAATGACGAATGACAGGCATCACTTCCTTTGGAGCGTACGGCAACGATGAAATTGCCGCAGTTGGCGAAATCACACCCAGATCGTTCGATGGCATGTGTGCGTCGTAACCATTTACCGAATAGCTGGCTGTCAGGCCCCAGCATTTTTCGCCGTAACCTTTGAATTTGCCGGGATTATCGACACAATGCCTGTAGTTAATCATGGTTTGCGCTACGTTGTTTTCCCAGTAACTGGCATATTTATCCGATAATTTCCGGGGGTCAAGTCCTAAAAATGAATAATGTGCCCAAAACAATGGGCCTCCCTGTTCAAGGGCGCCATTGTGGTTTAAAGGCAAAGTGTAACCATATTTTTCGTGTTTCCCCACAATCTGACCATTGCGTGCCCAGCCTTCGTGATAAACTGCAGAACTGATCGGAAATGTTGGTGATGCAGCCGCCAGCACGTACATGATCAGGCACTCGTTGTATCCTCTGACCGCAAAATTCATTTTCCAACCGTAATCGGGTGACCAGTGCCAGTAAAGCACGTTTTCGCCATCTTTCTGAAACCAGTTCCATTGAACATCGCGCCAAAGTATGTCAATCCGGGAAGCCAGTTGTTTTTCCCGTTCATTTCCACCGGCAAAATATTCCCTGACCGTAATCAGTCCCTGCACCAGGTAAGCTGTTTCAACAAGATCGGCTCCATCATCATATTTACTGAATGGTTTCACCTTTCCTGTTTCGCCATTGAGCCAGTGCGGCCAGACTCCATGAAAACGGTCGGCCATTTCGAGAAAGGAGATCATTCGCTCAAACCGTTCAAGTCCCTGTTCGCGGGTGATGAATTTTCTTTCAATTCCTGCCAGAATTGCCATCACACCGAAACCGCTGCCACCGGTGGTGATAATATTTTTATCGTTTTCGGGATAAACGCCGTCAACATGAAAACGTTCGCGGGCCATTCCGGAGTTGGGTTCTGCTCCATCCCAGAAATACTGAAAAGTATAATATTGAACTGTATCGAGCAATTGATTGTCGGAAAGACGCTGTTTTTCAGATGCTGCAACTGTTTGTTTTTTGTTTTGAGGAGATAAACAGGCTAAAACAGAAAAGATGAAAATGGTATAAAATAAAAACTTCATTGTTGCAATTTAAATTCAGATTTGTGCAAAAATTTAAACAGTTTTCCTGGTTTAATACAGGAATACCTGAAATTTCCAGAAACAGATTATTTCTGGAACAGTTGATTTGTTTTTAATGCAGTTTTTCGCAGCGATTAATCGGATTTCAATCACTTCAGAAACTGAAAGATGGCTGTCCGGCTTTACACCGGACAGCCTCTTCAACTCAAATTAAGCTATCCAACTAACCAAACTATTTCTCGGCATTGTAAATTGCTTTTACCTGATCAGCAGATAATGTCTTATTAAACATTCTCAGTTCATCGATTAAACTGAGATCTGATTTGTGGTCCCAATAAGAAAAGGTTGGGCCACCGGAGCCAATTACAAGGGTTTCGCAGTTATCCCAGTTGAAACTTGTCATTGCTGCTGAACGCACCTTTTCACCATTTAAATAAATTGTGTTCTCTGAATCAGAAATAGTAAAAGCAACATGAACCCAGCCAGCAGTAGCCATTTGTACCACATCGCCATCGTTCCAGCTTTCACCGGTTCCCATTCCAACATTCATTTTAAGTCGCTGTGAAGTTGCATCACCTTCGCGGAAAAACCGGAAACCGTTTTTACGGCCTGCATCGTCGTTTGTTGAGCCAACGGTTAAAATACCGGCACGGGTCGGGTCTGCATTGATTTTCATCCAGAAAGCTGCGCTGAATGTACTGCTTTTTAATCCTGCGGTTGGGAATGTAAGATACGAATCGGTGGCTCCTGCATAAGCTTTGCCTTTTTTACCGGTTGCATAACCCGGATTACCAACAATTCCGGCGGCAGTCATCGAAACTTTATCTGTTGTGCTTTCTTCGAATGGCATATATAAAATTTCGCCATCATATTTCGGAACATAAGGAGAATCGTCGCCGATCACCTTCTGAATTTCTTCGGCAGACAACGCACGGTTAAAAATACGCATGTCGTCATATTTGCTCAGGTCCGATTTGTGATCCCAGTACGAAAAAGTCGGTCCACCCGATCCGATCACCATGTCAGAACAACCATCCCAATTGATCGGATTAGTCATTGCTGAAGTCCGTACAGGGGTTCCGTTGATGTAAATCGTATTCGAAGTTGAGGTTACAACCATTGCAATGTGAACCCAATCTCCGGATTTCGGATTTACCACATCGCCATCGTTCCAGCTTTCGTCCGTACCTATTCCCACGTTTAGTTTGATGCGCTGTTCAGAAGCGCTTCCTTCGCGAAATAACCGGAAACCGTTTTTACGGCCGGCGTCATCATTGGTCGAGCCAACTGACATGATCCCCGACCTGTCGGGGGTGGCATTAAATTTTACCCACAAACCCACAGTAAATTCATTTCCTTTAAAAGCTGTAATCGGGAAAGTAAGGTAACTGTCGGTGGCACCTTTGTATGCTTTTGTATTTTGCAGACCATCGCTGGCAAAACCGGGAGAACCTACCACTGTGGCACTTTTAAAAGTGATCATTTCCATATAATCGCCTTCAAAAGGCATGTAAAAAACTTCGCCGTCGTATTTTGGTGAATAGGGCGGAACCTTAGAAATATTGATCGTCTTTGTGGTGGTTTTGCCCGAAAGGTCAGCAGCCACAATAGCAAGGACATGATTTCCCATTGTAACTTTAGTATAGGTCAATGTGTCGATTAACCTGCGATAATCCTTATAATCTGCACTACTGTAAGTTTTTATATCGGTGCCATCAAATTTCACTGAAATGTTCCCCAGCTCGATATCGTCAGTAACTTCAAAATCAATTTTAACTGGTGAAACCAGTTCACCGGTTTTTATTTCATAGTTTTCAACGGGCAATTTAATGGTGACCACAGGTGCTGACGCATCAGGTCCGGGATTCACTTTGCTTATCGGATCAATGCCTTCGTTACAACCGGCAAAAAATGCAAGTGTAATTATGCTTATGAAAATTTTATCGAATGTTTTCATTGTAATCAGTTTAATAACATAATGAATTATTTCCCCAAATTCGGAAGAAGATCAACCTGTTCCTGTGGATAGGGCAGGAAGATTTTATCGGCTGCAAAAGTTCTTCCGTCATAACTTAATGCAGAATAGTTTTCAGTCCTAACCATATCATAGAAGCGTGTTCCCCATTCCATGGCAAGTTCGGCATATTTTTCGTCCATTACCTGAGCAGTAGTCACACCAGTTAATGAAGACAAACCTGCCCTTGTTCTTACAGCATTTACGGCCTGGTCGGCTGTCATTCCTGTGCCAGTTGCCCCGCGGGTTAACGCTTCGGCGTGCATCAGTAATATTTCGGCATAACGGATAACGATAAAGTTTTTGTTTGAACCGTAGTCTTGTCTTCCCGGCGTTAACTGTTTTGAAGGGAGGTAATGTTTGCCACTGAGGAACATTTCACGTTCGAAATCTTTGAACAAATCGCCATCGCGTGTGACATTTGAAATCCATGAAGGTAGTGTTGCATATTTTGGATCCTTTTTAATTTCGGCAATTCCGCGAGGTGTAAATATTACAGAAGTTTCAAGGCGGACGGTTTCACCCCGGTCGAGCATGAACTTAATGTATTTCATACTTGGTTCGTAAAAACCCCATCCACCGCCAGCATTGGCAACTGCAGGTGTCCAATCGCCCGGGCCATAAGTTGCAAATAAATGAGAAATATTTGTGCCGGAAGGCTGGCCAAAATCAGATGCCTGTAATTCGAGCAGGTTTTCATTGTCGAGTTTCCCAGGGATTTTAAAAAGCTCATAAAAATCTGGTTTCAGGCTGAATTTATTTGATGCAATAATTTGCGATGTAGCATCAGCAACACCCTGATAGTTTTTAAGTTCGAGGTACGCAAGAGCCTGAACTGAAAGAGCTGTATATTTTGTAATTCCTCCCGGAACATCAGTACGCTGGTTTGGTCTCATATCAGGTAATAACGGGATTGCTTCCTTCATTTGATCAACAATGTGCTGCATAACTTCATCTTTTGTCGAAGTATTTGCCACCAGCAGGTCTGACGGATCGGAACTGGTTGTTATGTAAATTGCCCCCCATGTACGCGATAACATTAAAAGCTGATATGCCCTCATAACTTTTACTTCAGCAATATATTGGTCGGCCAGTGTTTTGTTTGATGCAAATTCTTTATACTTTTCAATTTCTTCCATGGTTGAATGCATTGCCAGTATATCGCCATACAGGTTTTTCCAAACTGAATTGTACATCCAGTAATTTCTGTCATAAATAAACAAATCCGTGTCCCAAAAAGGACGCTGATCTCCAAGACCACCGGCATTTACATCATCTCCCCTTACTGAAAGGAGGAGACCGGTTTCCCATTCATTGAATTCAAGTTTAGCATACGCCCCCAATAATGGTGAAATCATATTTTCTGTTTTGGTATAATCAGTTTGTGCGGTAATTACGGTGTTTTCCAAAGGCTCATCGAGTTTATTGTTGCACGATGTAGCCATGATGATCGCTGCAAGGCAAATCATCGTCTTATTAAATATATCGATACGTTTCATATTTTTAAAATTAGAATTTAATATTGAGACCTATTGTATATACTCCCGGAACCGGATAGGTTTGATTATCAATTCCATCGGCAACTTCAGGGTTGAACCCGTTATATTTGAAGACAGTTAGCGGGCGGTCTGCAGTAAGAGATATCCGTGTTTCAGGCATTGTCGTTCCAAATACTTTCTCGTCTTTTATGGTGTAAGCCAGTTGTATATTCTGGATACGGAAGAATGACCCATCTTCAACGAAGAAATTGCTCATTTTCTGGTTCCATCCTTTGCGTAATCCGGCAGAAGAAGGGTATTTATTGGAAGTACCTTCGCCATGCCAGCGGTTTACGGCAAGGTCGGCGTCAACATTGCCATCGGTTGTCCAGATAACCTGACCGCGTTTGCGGTTCAGTATCTTGTTGCCCGATTGTCCCATCAGGTTGGCTGAAAGCTCAAAACCTTTATATTCAATACCCATATTTGCACCCCATGTAAACGATGGAAGGTATGAACCAAGTACAACCCGGTCTTTATCATCAATTACGCCATCCGCTGCATCCATTTTCCCATCATTGTTGCTGTCAATGGTTAGCTGGTCTTTATATTTAAAATCGCCCGGTACCAGATTTCCTTGTGCTACTGCAGTTGGGTCAGCAGCAATTTCCGCGTTATTCTGGTAAACGCCATCTGTTTCCCAACCGTAAAATGCCAAAAGGGGCTGACCTACAATCGACCTTTGCAGGAATTCGGCTGTGCCCCCATTAATATAAGGTTGTCCGTAAAGGTCGCGAACTTCATTTTTAAGTGTGCCCATATTAAATCCCACATGGTAAGAGATGCCATTACTGAGTATATCATGCCAATCCAAAGCAAGTTCTAATCCCGAATTCCGGATCTCGCCCTTGTTTCTCAAATATGTTTCTCCTGTAAGGGGCGCTGTTAAACGTATTACTGCATCTTTTGTATCACGGATGTAATAATCAGCATCAACGGATAAACGCTCTTTCAAAAATCTTGCGGTTAAACCGAAATTCATTTCGTCGGTAGATTCCCATGTAAGGTAGTCGAATGTATTTGAGCTGACCGTTCCTGAATATAATACATCATTCAGGGCTAACTGCAGCAGTGAGGTTGTATTTGAGCCGCTGCTGCTTGCCAGTTTATCATTACCAAGCCTGCCCCATCCGGCGCGCAGTTTTAAAAAGTCAATTATTTTATGATTACTGAGGAATTTTTCTTCAGTAACAACCCAGCCAGCGCCGAAAGCTGGAAAATAGCCCCATTTTTCCTGGTATTTTGAAGTTCCGTCAGCCCTCATTGTTGCATACAAAATGTATCTGTTCAAATAGTTGTATGATAATCTTCCGAAGTATGAAAGTCCGTATAATCTTACGCCATCATCGTCAACACTGTTGACATCAATATTGTTGGCATTACGCAGATACCATGCCTGTTCACGCAAATCAACCAGATCAGTTCCGCTTGCTGTAAGCATTTCATACGATTCGTCCCTGTATGAAGTACCTAAAACCACACCCAGGTTGTGTTCACCAAAGCTGTTATTGTAAGTTAGAACGTTATCCCATATCTTGTTTACATAGCTTTCTGTTTTTTTAGTGATCTCAGCAAACTGTCGGTTAAAGTCGTCGGCAATATAGTAAGGAAGTAATACGTGTCGATCATTGATAAAAGTATTTGAACTATTATAGGTTGACTGGAAATTAAGCTTTTCAGGGATTAAATCAAGTTTCACATAGAAATTAGCCAGTGTTTTCCTGATTTTCGTAAGATTTTTGGTGTAATCCATTGCCACAAACGGGTTTTG
>JBBIPU010000038.1:16275-24616 GCA_037442685.1 Draconibacterium sp.
AGAATAAAACTTGCTTCGGCAGTTGAGCCAGATTCGTTTGCCCAGTTTGTAAACTGTTCGGAATTGGCCATTTTAACAACATTTTGTGCAACCTGCACTCCAAAGTAACCATTGTAGGTAATCTGTGCCTTTTGGTCTTTTAATCCCGATTTTGTTGTTATCAGAACCACACCATTTGCAGCCCTAACTCCGTAAATAGCAGAAGAAGACGCATCTTTTAAAATCGAAACAGATGCAATATCCGACGGGCTTAAAAAATCGATGTTGTCGAAAAACATTCCGTCAACCACATACAGTGGGTTCTCGTTATTGGTTCCGTTTCCCGGGTAGGAACCGATACCCCTCACCCGGATTGTGGGTGACGCACCGGGTGCTCCTGCACTAATAACCTGTAAACCTGCCACTTTTCCCTGTAAGGCCTGCATGGTCTGGCCGGAAGGTGTTTTAACAATATCCTCCGCTTTTACTGTTGAGATAGAAGAAGTAAGATCTTTCACTTTTTGAGTACCATAACCAACCACTACAACCTCGTTGAGCCCCACAACTGATTCAGACATTTCAACATTGATTGTTGATTTACCTGCAACTGGAATTTCCTGTGTGGCAAAACCCATAAAGCTAAAAATCAGAGTTGATTGTGCTGATGCCTGTAATGTATAGTTACCATTTACATCTGTTACTGTACCGTTCATTGTCCCTTTTTCAAGAATGGAAACGCCCGGTAACCCAAATCCCGTATTATCGATTACTTTTCCTGTAATGCTTATTTTTTCCTGAGCAGTAGCAGAAATAATCAATAAAGAGAAAAAGAATAAAAGAATTAGTTTTCTCATAGCTTTTAAGTTTGAATTAATTTTATCTTTAAAGGTATGCTACCTTGGTGTTTTTTGAAACAGAAATTCCACACTTCTGTTTCTCCAACTGAAGTGAAATTTGAAATCTGCCTCATTCAAACCTCATTATTTAAATATATTACGGTATAAATAATTGAATAACAGAATATTATAATAATTCTTTTTTCAAAAATCAGAATTGAAAAAAGTGCATTTATACGTGCCCTGGTGATTTACTCCGTAAAAAATCTTAACTTTAATCACTATATTTATGTTAAAACATGGTAAACTGCGTCCGGAGATATATATTATTTTCTGTTAAAGTGACTCTTGTTTTACTGTCTTTATTCCCTGATTGCATCTTTGCAGAAGGCATTTCAGGAGGATTTTCGGATAAAGTCCAGTATTTCGGCAAAATTGAATATAATGCCGGCAGGCAAAACTGGAGTGTAAGTTCATCATCGAATGGTTTTGTATATTTTGCCAACCACCAGGGATTGCTTGAATTTGATGGTACCAGCTGGCAACTTTACACGGTGCCGGGAGAGACCATTTTTAGGGCGGTAAAGGTCAGCAATGATTCGGTTATTTTTACGAGCGGTTACATGGAACTGGGGTACTGGAAACCTGATCATTTTGGTAAAATGAATTATTTTTCTCTGACGGAACCGGCAAAAAAGTATTTCTCAAAAAATATTGAATTCTGGAATATAGCGGTTGCCGGCAGTTTTGTTTATTTTCATTCATTCGACCGTATTTTAAGTTATCACAACAATTCGTTCACTTTAGTAAAGATTCCTTCCTTTATTTCGGTGATGAATAAAATCGGAAACGATGTTCTGGCTGCAGTCAGGGATCAGGGCATTTACAGGATTGAGGGCGATTCTGCCAGGGCATTCCTTACAGGAGCTTTTTTTCAAAACAAACTGATACAGTTTCTGATTCCTTATTATAATAATCAGTTGTTGATCGGTACAGCTTCGCATGGTATTTTTTTGTGGGATGGTAAGGAAATTGTTCAATGGAACAGACAATGGACCGGTTATTTTATAAAAAACGAACTAAATCGGGGCTTTTTAACAAAAAACGGATTTATTGTAATCGGGACTATTATCGACGGAGTTGTGGTTTTTGATGAAAACGGGAATCAGGTTTTGAAATTAAATACTCAGAATGGTCTTCAAAATAATACGATACTTGGTATTGAAGAAGATGAATGGAAAAACATCTGGCTTTCTCTCGACGATGGAATCGGATTTGTTCCACACAACGGGAATAACGGATTTTCAGTTGAAAACATCCCCACTGTTGGTGCGATTTATTCCATGGCTGTTTTAAAAAATAATACATATCTGGGAACTAACCAGGGACTTTTCATTAAAAATACAGGAACTGAAAACGATAATTTTGAGTTGGTACCAGGCACTCAGGGACAGGTTTGGGATTGCAGCGTTATCGGGCAAAAATTATGGGTAGGGCAAAACCAGGGAACTTTTGTTGTTGAAGGGAACAAGGCAACTCAAATTTCGACACATGCCGGAGGTTTCAGTATCAGACCTGATCCTCAACACGCTGATCTTTTAATTCAAAGCACTTACAACGACCTTGTTGTTTATAAAAAATCGGGTGAGAGTTATAAGTTCAATAACAGTATCAGGGGATTTTCTGATTTGATCAGGTATATTGAAATCGACCATCTGAACAATATCTGGGCAAGCCATCTGCACCGGGGAATTTATAAAATAAAAACCGACGATAACCGTGATTCGGTGACCAGTATTGTTTATTATGGCGAGAATGCTTTCAAAAAAAATCTTTCGATAAACGTATTTAAAATAGAGAACCGTGTAGTATTTACCAACGGTGAAAAGATTTTTACCTACGATGATTTGAAAGATACAATTGTTCTTCATGCTGAATTAAACAGTAAACTGGGCGATTTTGCTTCCTCTCACCGGATCGTCGGAGGTCCCGGCCACCACTACTGGTTTATCAGTAAAAAAAGTATTGGCCTTTTTTCGATTTTTCAGGACAATGTCAGCCTGATCAAGGAATTTCCGGTTTCGTTATTTAAAAATCAGCCTCTTGTCGATGGTTTTGAAAATATTTTTCCGCTTGGTGAAAAATCAGCTTACCTGTGTTTACAGGACGGATTTGCCAGATTAGATGCATCGGGAACGGATTCAGTAAGTGGAATAACACGGTTCAAACCAGTGCTCAGGCAATTTGAGCTGATTTCAAACAACGATAAAAAAATTCAGATTCCTTTAATCAGCTCTTCTGTGAAAGTCAGGAATAATTATCATAATATCTCATTCAGGTTCTCGTTTCCTCATTTTACTGATCTGCCCATAACATACAGTTATTATCTTGAAGGATTAAACCATAACTGGTCGGAACCTGCAGATATTCCCGCAATCAGATTTGAACGTTTGCCAAAAGGAAATTATCTGCTGAAGGTTAAAGCCATTGATCCATGGGGAAATGAAAGCCATGAATTTTCGACTTCTTTCGAAATTCTGGCGCCCTGGTATGCATCAACACTTGCGATTATTTTTTATGTATTGGCGCTGATTGCCATACTTTTATTGTCAAGACGGTGGGGAATAAGAATGACTAAGCGAAAAGAAAAGCATCAACGCGAAGAAAAGGAAAGTGAACTGATTAAACTCAGAAATGCAAAACTGCGCGACGAAATTGAACACAAAAGCAAGGAACTGGCAAGTTCAACCATGGCGATAATCAAAAAGAATGAGTTCCTGATGGAACTTAAGGAAATTATCGATAACCAGAAAAACGAACTGGGAAGCAGATATCCAGATAAATATTACAATTACCTGAATAATAAGATCGACGAAAACATATCAAATCAGGATGACTGGGTGATTTTTGAAAATAATTTTGAACAGGCACACGAACAGTTTTTTGTAAAAATGCGCTCTTCGTATCCCGAACTTACACCGGGAGATTTGCGGTTATGCGCCTATTTAAGAATGAACCTTTCGTCGAAGGAAATTGCCCCGTTACTGGGTATTTCGATCCGCGGTGTGGAAAACCACCGTTACCGGCTTCGTAAAAAAATGGACCTTGAACACGATGAAAACCTGGTTCAGATTATTAACGAAAGTTAGCTGGAACAAAATTAATCTAACTTCGGCATCAGTTTCAAAACCGTCCCCGGGTCGTTGAGCACCACATAAATTGCACCGTCGGGTCCGGTCTGAACATCGCGTACACGGCCCTGTCCTTTCAGAATCATCTCCTCGTGCATTACACGGTCTTTTTCGATATCAAGCAGAAGCACTTCTTCATATTTCAGCGCTCCAACTAAAAGTTTGTTTTTCCATTTTTTAAAAAGGTCGCCTTTGTAAAAATCAAGTCCGCAAACCGCAATCGACGGGCGCCAGTAATAAACAGGCTGTTCCATTCCCGGTTTGTGGGTAAATTCGGTGATTGGTGTTCCGTTGTAGTTAATTCCGTATGTGATAGTCTCCCACCCGTAATTTTTACCCCATTCAATCAGGTTAAGTTCATCGCCACCCATCGGGCCGTGTTCGGTTGCCCAAACCTGTCCGGTTACAGGATGAACAGCCATCCCCTGAATATTCCTGTTTCCCAGTGTATAAAGTGTTTTGTCGGCATCATTTTCATAATAAAACGGATTGTCTGTTGGAATTTTCCCGTCTTTGAAAATGCGGTGAACCTTGCCGTTTGGCAATTTGAAATCCTGTGCCTGGTACCCGAATCCACGCTCACCGATTGAAAAATAAAGATAACCAAGCTGATCGAAAACAATCCGGCAACCATAATGATGACGGGTTGTCCGGTAAGTTTCGTGTGGCGCCTCAAAAAGCGTTTCTTCATTGGTCCAGTTGTTGTTCACAATTTTTCCCCTGACGATTTTTGTCATGGCACCCGGCACGGTTTCCCCTTCGGCAGGTTTTTCTAACGCGTTACTGAAAGCAAGGTAAATCCAGCCATTTTTGTTGTATTCCGGATCAATCGCCACATCCAGCAATCCGCCCTGTCCTTCGTTCAGAACTTTTGGCGTGTTTTTTACAGCTTCGGGCACGAGTTTGCCTTTTACCACCATTCGCAACCTTCCGGGTTTTTCGGTGATCAGCGCCGTATCTTTCCCAATAAAATCGATGGCCCACGGAATTTCAAGACCTTCGGCAAAAACTTCGATATTCAGTTTATAATCAAGCGTTTCACCATCTTTTACCAAAGCGGGTTTCACGGCGCCTGAATTCTTTTCTGATAGGGCAACATAATTTAAAACTGCCCTGATTTCATCGTCTTTCAACACTCCGTCGAAAGATGGCATTCCGAGATTCGGGATCCCGAATTTGATGTTTCTGAATTTATAACTTTCAGCAGCTCCGTACTGCCAGACACCATCGACAAGACTGGTTCCGTTTCCTCCTCTCAGATCGGCGCCGTGACAGGTTGCACAATAGGTGTTGTATATTTCTGCACCGGTTTTTTGCGAACAGGCGTTCAGACTAAAAAAAGATACAGTTGCGAATAAAAAAAGAGTCTTTATTACCGAAATCATCTGTTTCATGAAAAAAGTTTTTCCATTTAAAAAGAAAAAACCGGATAAAAGTTCAAACTGAACGTCAAAATTTTATGAATCTGAAAATCGGGAAGAGCAATAAAATGCTTTAATTGTTTTGGATACAGAGTTTTTTCAGATCGACGATTTCTGAATTATTTTTCAAAACAGCCAGAAAAAATCCTTCGGTCAGACCTTTTGTATTGACAGTGAACGTAGCGTTATTAATATTTTTTATTTCGCGGATTTTCTCCCCGTTCAGTCCAAGTATTTCCAATTCATAATTTCCGGGCTGGTAATTCTGAATTTCAATCCTGAAATTACCGTTTGACGGATTCGGAAACACCTTCATTCCATCTGGTTTAAGAGGTATGCTACCTGTGTGGGTTGTATTTTCGAGAATAACATACATTGCATTTTCAGGCAGACTGATCTGAATTTCTTCGCCAACCCGGGTGATTACAACCGAAGATTTGGCATAACCGGCGGCATCGAGCAAAGTTGCCTCGTTGATGTTTTTATTTTTCAATTTCAGGGTTACCATTGTATTAGCACATTTCCATGGCATTTTACCGGTGTTGTCAATTTTGAATCCTGAAACTTTTGTGCCATTCAGGTCAAATTCAGCGGGCGTTTCCGTCCATCCTGTCGGGCGGTAAACAGTGCCCACCTGAACCAGTATTTTCGATGATTCGCCAATACTTTTTTCATCCATGGCAACCAGTTCAATTGCCGCATAATCATTGGTTGTTTCAATGGTTACGTCTGTTAAATCAAAGGTTTGTTTTGTTGCTGTAAAACCACAAACTCCCTGTGCCGAAGGTGCATCCATGATACAAATTCCGTTTTTGTAGTCCCATTTCAACTGGTGATTGACAGAAGTGATAATTTTGTTTTCATAATCAATCAAATCTGAAATTTGCCCTGATATTTTTGAACTGTCGGGATTTCCGGCGTAAACCACTTCAACTTTTCCGGTTAAATGTGCCAACGGCGAAACAACCGTTTCTTTTGACGGGTTGATATTGCTGTAACTGTCGCGGTTTGGATCGAAGCTGTTCTCTTCGCTGATCAGCGGCATCTTTCTGTCGCAAATCGTTTGAAGGGTGCGTTCTTCGTGAACCATGGCTGCTCCGGGCGAAATATATCCTTTGCGGTACAAAAGCGCGTTTGCCGGGAACATTGCCAACTGGCCCGGAATTGAAATAGTCCAGCGTGATAACGGATGCTGACCACCCGGCAGGTTTGTCCACGTGTAATAAGGATTCGGATCGAAAGCTGCTGTGGTGGGTGAAAACCAGTAATACGAATCGACACCGGTTAACGACATGAAAGCAGAAACAAGGAACGGACCTTCAGCCTGGAATTTGTGGGGCAGGTTCCATCCGCTTTCGGTCACCAGCATCGGGTGTCCCTTCACCTGCTTGATGTTTACGGGTAATTTATGAGGTTCGAATAAAACCGATTTTCCTGTAAAATTATCACCCGGATCAATCCTCCAACCGGCATTCGGGCCAATATGTTCCGGATCGTAGTAACGATTTACAGCAATTACTTCGCAGGCTGCATCGGTATAACGTTCTGCATCGAAAATCAGGTTTGCATCGGCAGTTTTCCAGTTGTTTGCATTGATCAGTTGCTTGCATCCCAGTTCATTCCTGTAGTAATCATGAATTTCCTGGTAAAAGCTTCTTTGAGTTTCGATAAGAAACCGGATCTGATCGCTGAGGCGTTTTTGCTTTCCACCCGACTGAGGTTGTGTTGCATCCCAAATGTGGTACAGAGTAAGTTCTCCGGCAGTCCAGTTGTCGCTACTTTCAGTGCGGTAAAGCCAGGCTGATTTTATCGCGGCATCCGATCCGTATTTTTCAATTGCCCACTGATAAAATTTCTGCATAATTACTTTTTCGAGTTCAGGTTTTACTGACGAAATGGTCCACCAGAAAAGGCCGTCCTCGTTTTTGATCTGGATCAGACCTACGGCAGGATCGTCTTTTAATGCAATTCCGGTGTAAGGATTGACTTCGGTGTAAAGATATTTCACCCATTTTTTGTATGCATTTTTCAATGTGTCGCTGAAATACATTACTCCCCATAAATCATCGCCTGTGTTATAACCCGGAATTCCCCAGTCTTTCAGGGTCGGATTTCCCATGTGACCGTTGTGAGCCCAGAAAGGAGAGATTGTGGAATAAATTCCTTCCTTTTTCATGGCAGCAACCATTCGCCAGATTCCGTTAACGTCATCTTTGTCAACATCGTTGATATTGGAGCCGGTCGGATTGATACTTCCGTGATAGCGGATCATATTCACCCCCATTTTTGCAAGGAACCGTGCAAATCTTGCCAGGTCGGCATCGCTCATGTTTCTTGTTCCGTCGCCTCCATTGATGCTCCAGAAACGAATGGGATTTCCGTTTTCAGTTTCGAACGAATCTCCGTCATCAGAAAGCCGGATAAATCCATTTTCTCCGGCGACTTTTTCGTTGAGGTAACGAAGATCGAGCAGAGCATTTTCGGTAAATTTATCGCCGGGGTAGCTGAAACTCCAACCGGCAGACGGAAGCTGTGCTCTTGAAAGAATGACGGTCAGCACCAAAATATTCAGTAAAAAAAATTTCATAATTCACGTTTTGAATAAGAGTCTGTTTTAGTTTGAAATCAATAAAGCCTGTAAAATAAAGGAACTTTTTAAAATTTTTTTCCTATGCATTTCTTTGTGTTTCCCTTGTTTTATCTGTGTTTAAAAAGCGAACCACTGAGATGACAAATAATACACGGGATTCCACAAATACGTTCAGATAAAAGAAATTCATTTTAAATCGACAATTTTCTTTACCGGAATTTTACCGTAGGCAACCTGCAGTTCAGTTTTACCATTTTTATATTCCACCGTTCCAAACCCGTATTCAGTTGATAAAAAGGTTTTGAAATCGCCCACCTTCGAATC
>JBBIPU010000038.1:24716-28898 GCA_037442685.1 Draconibacterium sp.
ACAAAAGGCAAAGTCAGTTCATCGCCTTTGGGCCAGGTGCAGAGCAAAAGCCCGCCTTCGTTGCCAAGCGCGTACGACGGTCGTTGCGGATTAACATGATTGGTCAGATCGGTTTTCAGATTGTATTTGTAAACTGAGTTCAGATGACTTTTCACTTTTTCATTGTCAATAAAATCGTTTAATCCGCACATTTTTCCGATCCAGGCTCCCAGAATTCCGTCCGACAAACAACCGTTACCGTACTGGTATTTCGGGCCTTCTTTCTGAAGCAGCGAAATTGCCTCAGGCGAATAATTCATATTAATTCCCACTTTTGAACCTGCCACCGGATCTTTTGCTTCAAGTCCTTCAACTTTAATTTTCTGGATAAAATATTCTCCATTGTAAAGGTCATTTTCAATGAAAGTTTTTCCTTTTTCATACAAATCCTGGTATTCTGAAACATTGTCGCCAACTGTTTTTCCCATTTCAATTATGGCAGTCAGAGCTCCCAGGTAAAAACTGGTGCACATTCCTTCGGGGCCCCAGAATTCGATGTCGTAGGTATTGTGATGCGGTTCTTCCACCACCCCTTTATGTTTTGGATCCCAGGTTGCAATGCAGTAATCGATACTTTGTTTAATGCCTGGATAAAGCGATTTCATCCAGTTAGTATTACCTGAAATCCGCCAGTCGCGGTAAATTTTCATGATTCCACCCAACTGTCCATCGGCAGCGGCATGAAATCCGTGTGTATCGACCGGCTGAATGGGCAGACTTGTCCGGAAATTCTGATGACCCGCTTCATTCTGACTGACGGTGAATTCAGTTTCGCGCAGCGATCTTTCCAGCGCCGGAAAAAGATGAGGAATGGCCTGTGCGTAATTCCACACGTGGGTACACGAACCGTAACAACAACCACTGTTGTCGTGGCAACCTTCCCATGCCCAGAGTTTCCCGTCTTTCTGCCTCAGAACAGTTGGCGATTTCAGAATTGTCAGATTTGCCGCAACTGCCTCAATAACTTCGGGTGGTAAACTCGAGTTGTAGAAAGTATTTGAAAACAGTTCCGATTTTTGCTTTAAATCAGAATAATTCAGTTTCCAGTATTTCACAACTTCATAAATATCTTTAAATCTCGAAGTGTACCAGGGTTGATAATAGATATTGCTTGTCGGGCAACAACCGCTACCTGGCTTGCAGGCAGCTGTTTCTGCTTTTAACTGTTCATCGGTAACCGGGCCCAGACCCTGTCGAAGGTTTGAATTCGGAACATACCAACTCATCATCAGCCTGACCGTTTTTTCCTCTCCCGGGCCGAGTTTAAACGGTACGTAAAGAGATGCGCCCGGAGAATTGATTGTTGTGGTGTCTTCCTTGAAAGTGAATTCAGACAGATCTTTCCAGAATACTGTCCGCGAATCGAACCAGCCACCACGAAACCAGCACAAATCGACCAAAGTTGCAGGATCGTCACAGGAAATGGCAAAATCGCCCTTGTAATATTGCAGTTCGGGCGTGCAATCCTGTTTCAGAAGAAAGCCACCCGGTATTCCTGAAATGGAATACCCCGGACGGTACTGTCCGCCCCATTCACTTGGAATTTCCATCCGCATGAAATTTTCGGAATGGTATGAAAAACAGGCCTCAACAGAATTACTTCCGTTATTTTTGAAAGTGTATTCAACAGCGCCCAGAGGAAGACTTGAATTATCCTCATCGGCAGGGATAAAAGGACTCCAGCCCGTAACAGAAACTTCAAGCGGAATATCTGAATCGTGCAGTTTTATTTTTCCGAACGGGAAACGGGTTTCAAACGAAGCCTTTTCGAAACGGGGAAAACCGTAAGTTTTTTCGCCGGCGCCATTTCCTGTATTCGGATTTCCAAACACCTTCCAGCCCGGAACCGATCCTTCCAAAACTTTGGCGCCGTTTTTAAGACCTTTTACCGAAAGTGCTGCCATCATAAAAGGCTCTTTATAAATATCGGGATGATTCCGCACCGAAACATGCGAAACAGCGCCATTTCCTTCGAGACAAAACATACCCGCGCCAATTCCTCCGATCGGAAAAGCAAGCCGGTCGAGATTTTTCCCCTCGTAAACTGAATTAAAAGCCCTTTCAGTTAAAACCGGGGTTTGTTTGTTACAAGCAATAAGAACGATGATGGAAAACAGGCTGATTAAGATTTTTTGGTTCATGGTATTTTGGTTTAGTATAATTCTGCACAGGAACACGAGTTTTAATTAATTATTCAAATAACAGTTTGAAAATGAATAGTTTCATGTTTCTACTTTTCGTGATTCGTCAGCCGACGAATCGTCCGTCTCTTCGCGAAGAGAAGGGAGAAGAGGGTGAGTCAATTTGTTTGAAATCAATTACTGGTATCAAAACGATTAAGCAAATATTTTCATTATTTTAAAATTTCGCCAAGTACTTTAGCCCAGATATCATATCCTTTTTTATTCATGTGTAATCCATCGTCGAGAAAAATATCTTTGAATACATTTCCTTTGCTGTCGAGCATTGGATTCCACACATCGGCAAATCTGGTATTTTCATGTTTGTCGCAGTACTTTTTAAGTTTTTTGTTGAACGAAATATACTCGTTTTTCAGATGAACCCTTGCAATACTTGGTTTTGGCGAAATAAAAATTATCCGTGCATCAGGTAAATCCTTCTGAATTTTTTCTGTTAACTGTTTAGCTTCTTTCATTAATTCGCGGGTTTTTTTGTTGTCAGCAATGTCGTTGTCTCCTTCGTAAATAAAAAGAATCTGAGGTTTTTGTTTTACAATCAGATCATCATAAAAGTAAATCAGATCACTGAACTGCGAACCGCCGAAACCGTTGTTAATCACATTATACTCAGGAAAACAGTCAGCAACATCTTTCCACATTCTGACGCTGGAACTTCCGGCAAAAACTACCAGTTTTTTATTGTTACTGAAATTGTATTCCTTTTGAACCAGTTCATTTACTTCGTTTTTAAACCGTGCGGGGTCCTGCGCTCCGGCAAAAAGCATTAGAAAAACAAGAATTACTGATAATAAGAGTTTCATAATCATTGCAGTTTATAAGTTCTGAAAACAGGATTTGCAATTTCCGGCAACTCGTTTTCGGGTTTATCGAGATAAAAATACGCGGTTGACGACCAGTCGTCGGAGCGGAAAAAGTTATTCCAGCCCGGTGCAAGCATTTCAGTTTTTAAATTTAAATGCGGTACAGAATCCATTAAATTCTGAAAGGTTTTGCCATTTTGGATTCTGATTGGAATTAAAGGAACTCCGGCATTGAGCATTTCAATTACTTTCTCTTTTTGATTTCCACCCATCGCCTGAATTGTAACCCTCAAATCGTTCGCGAACATGACCGGATCGGGGATATGATAACGATAAAAAGCCCACTGGTCTTTTTCGGTGTCGGCAACAAGGCATCCGGTGTAACGGTTGACAAACTGCCCCTGTCCCCAGGCTGTTCCTATATAATCTTCGGTGCCGGTACCTGCAAGCGTCGGAAATTGGCCATCGCCGTCGATGTACATTTTAACCTCCCCTTCACCCCACCACGATTTCTGGTAGCGAGGATTGGCAATTACCCCGAAGTTGACGCCCAGAAACCTTCCTTTGCCTGCAACTTTGGGCAAAATCGTGTAATCGACACCCGGAGTGGTTGCAGTGTCGCGGTTCCAGAAACAATGAAAATACAAGTTTGCATCGTTCCATTCCTTTGTTTTAACGAAATCGATGTCATAAAAAAGCATGGCAAGATCGGTTTTGTTTTCATTGGTTACCACCACTTTTGCACCTGTTTTAAAAGGCATTGGGATAAAACAATTAAATGACCGGCCTTCGGGATTGGCAAACAGTTCGTTTTGGTGGGCAACCATTCTGCCCAACCCATTTCCAAAAAAATCTCCAAAAGGGGCGGATACTGCAGGTTTTTCAGCGCCATCCCAAAACATTTCGATTTTCAGCGAACGCAACATTTGCGGTGACCGATCCTCGATGGTGAACCACATTCTGGTAATAATACCGGATCCCTGAACATCGAGTAAAACCTTCGTTTCGCCTGCTTTCAGCCTGTCGCTCGGGTGGCCTTTGGCCCCGTTGTTTTCCGTTGCCCCGGTTCCTTTTCCCGAAGTCGGATTTTCGAAACTGTTCCAGCGGGTTTCCATCGGCTGGTATTGATAAAGCGGCGCATT
>JBBIPU010000039.1:0-18984 GCA_037442685.1 Draconibacterium sp.
GCGTGTAACTTTTGTTATTATAATAAAATCTGGATGCATAACCTGCTGAAAGATTGGTGCGTAATCCTGCAATTTTGTGGTCGGCTGTTGTATTGGCAACCGAAGAACTGTCAATCCAGTTTCCGTTTCCCCAAAGCGGACCGGCATTGAAGTCGAATTCAATCCGTTCCTGTTTGTAATCCAGATAATTAAAAAGACGGTTTTTAACGTTAAAAGTGACTGAACCGGTAGTTAACTCTTCATACTCACGCCATAATTCGGTACGGGTTTCTTCGCGTTCGGTACCTGCATCGTATCGGAATCCCAGGTTAAGTTCATGTTTTTGATATTCAGGTAAATCGTCCTTGAAACCTGCCTGTGCAAGTACCTGATTTGTTGTGCATGGAATTAAAAAGGCTTGTATAACGAAAACAGATAAGTATAATTTATTCATCATTTTCAGGCTGAACAATATTTTTCTCAAAGTAAATAAACTAATTAAAAGAAGCATTATTGCAAGTTAAATTTCATTAATGATTAAAATGGGTGTTTGGGCAGTTGAAATCCTTTGTTTAGTTTTGTTCCAAATTAGTAAATTCATATTCAATGTCGGTACAGAACGAAATCAGGAAAGTTACCACCCATCGTTTAACAGAGATGAAACAGCGCGGAGAGAAAATATCGATGTTGACATCGTATGATTTCAGTATGGCCAAGTTGGTTGATGAAGCCGGCATTGATGTAATTCTGGTGGGCGATTCTGCATCGAATGTCATGGCCGGGAACCAGACAACCCTGCCAATTACACTCGACCAGATGATTTACCACGGAAGATCGGTTGTGAATGCTGTTCAGCGTGCACTTGTGGTTGTCGATCTGCCTTTTGGAACTTACCAGGGAAATTCGAAAAAAGCGCTCGGAACAGCCATCCGTATTATGAAAGAAACAGCCACCGACGCCGTAAAACTGGAAGGTGGATCGGAGGTGATCGAATCGGTTGAAAGAATTTTATCGGCAGGAATACCAGTGATGGGACATTTGGGATTGATGCCGCAGTCGATCAATAAATTCGGAACCTACTCAGTCAGGGCAAAAGAAGAGGCAGAAGCTGAAAAGCTGATAAACGATGCCAGTTTGCTTGAGGAAGCGGGATGTTTTGCTTTGGTGCTGGAAAAAATTCCTGCTTCACTTGGAAAAACTGTGGCTGAGAAACTTCAGATTCCGGTAATCGGAATCGGGGCAGGCAGATTTGTTGACGGACAGGTACTTGTGATTCACGATATGCTCGGAATAACCCAGCAGTTTTCACCCCGGTTTTTAAGGCGTTACCACAACCTGGCGACGGAAATTAAAGGAGCTGTCAACAATTATATTATCGACGTTAAATCGGGTGATTTCCCGAACGAAAAAGAACAATATTAAACAACCGCTGTGCAGGTTATTTACGAAGACAACCATATTATTGCCGTCAACAAAGCATGTGGCGAAGTTGTGCAAAGCGACAAAACAGGTGATGTCACATTACTTGATATTGTAAAAGATTACCTGAAAGAAAAATACAACAAACCCGGAAATGTATTTCTCGGTTTGCCGCACAGGCTCGACCGCCCCACAACTGGAGTCGTGATTCTTGCAAAAACTGGCAAAGTGTTGCCACGTCTGAATAAATTGTTTCAAACCCGGGGTGAAGTAAAAAAAGTTTACTGGGCGGTTGTTGATGACCGTCCGCCTAAATTTTCCGATACTTTAACTCATTACCTCGTTAAAAACCAGGAAAAGAACAGGAGTTACGCTTACACCGAAAAACAAAGCGGGGCTAAACTTGCCAGTTTGACTTACAGGCATGTGGCCAGTATCGATAATTACCATTTACTCGAAATTGAGCTGCATACAGGACGACATCACCAGATCAGGGTACAGTTGCGGCAATTGAAACTTCATATCAAAGGCGATGTTAAATATGGATTTCCCCGGCCAAACGACGATAAAAGCATTCATTTACACGCCCGCAGAGTGGAATTTATGCATCCGGTAAAAAATGAAATGATTACTGTTATTGCCGATCCTCCCGATGATCCTGTCTGGAACGAATTTATGAAACTGTTCAGAAGTAACCGTTTTAGCCCAGTGAATCCGGTTTAAAGGCAAACGGAAGCAAATTTTCTGCACCCTCCAGAACTAAAATTTTTTCTGCACCATCTAAAATCAACCTGATTGGATGATTAAACCGCAATTCGGTTTCAACCAACACCTGCCGGCACGAACCGCAGGGATGAACCGGTCCGGGAATCAATCCGTGTGAGTTTTTTGCCGTTACAGCAAGAGCCTTTACGGCAACATCGGGGTAATTTGCGTGGGCATAAAAAAGCGCCAGCCTTTCAGCACACAATCCATCGGTAAAATCTGCATTTTCCTGGTTGTTTCCCTTTATTATCATTCCATTAACCAGTAAGACTGCAGCTCCGACGGAAAACTGTGAATATGGGGCGTATGCGTTCACTGACGATTCCCGGGCTGATAAAACCAGCATTTGATCTTCGGGTGGCAAATCCGACAATTTTTCATATTCGTCGGCATAAATCTGAAAAATTCTTTTGTGCATCGCAGTTTGTTTTGGCCAAATTTACGCTTTTATTGAATTCATTCTTATGTAAAATTACCAATAAAAAATTAGGCCTGTTGCACAATGAAATTCACATTCTTCTGTTTATAAAAAAAACTTTAACGCATCGTTTAGTAATAAGAACACCATATTTTTGGTAGGCTAAAAAAACAAACATGAAATATTTTCTTTACGCAATTATTTTTATCAGTTCTGTTTTAACTGCGGCTTCGCAAACAACGCGCAAAGAATATATCGAAAGATACCAGTTGCTTGCCGTCGGCGAGATGATCAGAACAGGGATTCCTGCAAGCATTACAATGGCTCAGGCTTGTCTTGAATCTTCCGATGGAAACAGTCCTTTAAGCAAAATTTCAAATAATCATTTCGGAATTAAATGTAAGTCAACCTGGACAGGGAATACAGTAACTTACGATGATGATGAAAAAAATGAATGTTTCAGAAAATATGACAGTGTTGAGGAATCATTTATCGACCATTCAAATTTTCTGATGAACAGCCCGCGTTACAGTGCACTCTTCCAGTTGCCCCACGACGATTATATTGGTTGGGCACACGGATTAAAAAATGCTGGTTATGCAACTGCAAAAGACTATGCTTACAAGCTGATAAAAATTATTGAGGATTACCAGCTTTACCGGCTCGATTACAGGGCAGATAACGACCAGTTGGTTGTTGCCGATGCATCGGTAAATTCGAAATATGTTTCAAATAACCTGTCAATTAATGCATTTAAAACTCATCAGATTATAAAACGGAACGGAATTAAATCGGTGGTGGCCCGCGAAGGTGATACCTATGAAATGTTGGCCCAGGAATTGGGTGAAGAAGCATGGGAATTATATAAATTCAACGATCAGATGGAAGGCTACATTCCTCAGGCAAACGAAGTTGTGTACATTAAACAGAAACACCGCCGGGCGCCAAAAGGCACCTTAACCCACACTGTTGAACCGGGCGAAACAATGCATTACATTTCTCAATTACACGGGATTAGATTGAAACCGTTGTACAAACGTAACAGGATGAAGTTTGGAGAACAACCCCGCACCGAGGAGGTTATTTATTTACGCAACAGAAGAAGATAATTCAGGACTGGTGAGCTGGGTTTCTGTATAAAAAGTACCGCAGCAAAACCCTGTCGGTAAAAAGAACAAACACCAGCAAAAAAGCAATTCCGGTCACAAGCGGTATATTTTTGATCAAAATATTCAGCCATAATTTTAAACTGGCATCGAAAAATATAAATTGAATAACAACCGGAACCGCCAGCAACCCAGTTATTACACCCAGATAAATCAGAAATTCCCTGAAATACTGTTCCCAGGCAAATCTGCGACCCATTTTTTCTGCCACAACATCGGCGAAATTCTCCGGCAAAATCAATTGCGGCTCAGTTTTTAATGCTTCATCCAGCAATTTATCGGTTTCAGTATATTTTTCGTCGTTATACATAATCTGTAAAAATATTTGTTTTTTCAGTTACAACCACCTTTTCCAGCTTCTCTTTTAAAATTTTTCTTGCCCTCGAAAGGTAGCTTTTTATTGTACCTTCAGGCATTCCGGTTATTTCCTCGATTTCTTTGTACGAAAATTCTTCAAGGTGAAATAAAGTCAAAACCGTTCTGTAATGCACAGGAAGTTCTTCAATCATTTCAAGAAGGTATTTTTTGGCTTCTTCTTTTTCAATCTTCTTCTGGTTCAGTTCGTCATCCTTTTCGTAAGCAACCAGTCCGGGACTTTCGTCGTAAGAGTGCTCATTTTTCAGCTGCCTTCTGATGTGCGAAATACCAGTGTTGTAAGCAATTCTGGCAATCCATGTCGAAAGCCTCGATTCGCCCCTGAAATGTTTTATTTTTCTGAATACTTTAATAAACACCTCCTGGCAAATGTCCTCCACATCTTCCTGCCGCTGAACGATCCTGCCAACAATGTGCACCACCAGCCGCTGATGGTTTGCCACCAGATACCTGAAAGCATTGGTGTTGCCGTTTAAAATCTGTTGTACAAGATCTCTGTCGTTCATAACTGTAACATCTGACTGTATTCCCTAAGAAAATGTTGCATTAAGTTACGAATATTTTTGTTGGGCAGGCGGCCGGGCTTTCCGCTTTAGTTGTCGCTGCAATCCCTGCCTGTTCATGCCATCACTACTTCCTTTTTCCTTATTTTGTTATTTCATATTTTTCATTTTCCTGAAAAAACTTTTCACTTCCTGCAACATTTTCGAAATTCGGTGTGTCAAACGGTCAGAATGTCAAATTTTAAAAATTAATATTATGAACGAAGTGACACCAATTTTTGTGACAGCAGTTGTCTTTTATGGAATTTATCAGATAATTGCATTATTATCCGACTTTTTACTTAAAAGAAAACTGATTAAGGCGGGACAATATGAAAAAGTAGGAATTCTTGAGGCACCAAAACAAACCAGCGAAGAAGTGAATAAATATCCTTCATTAAAATGGGGTTTGGTTGCATTAACGACAGGAATCGGTTTTATTTTAATCCAGTTGTTCGGATTACTGGATCAGGAATGGATCGAAGGAAGGGATACCGTTTTGCCTTTTGGTATTCTGCTGGTTTCGATTTCGCTGGGATTTCTTATTTATTTCTTTATTGTGAACAGCAAAAAGAAATGGTAGTTTGTTTTTTAACTTTTCCAAAGTTTAAAACTTTGGAAAAGTTATTTAATCAGGCGAACCTGTATTCTCCAATCTGCTGAAATCCCCTCAGAAATTCTTCAGTTTTCATTCGTTTTCTTCCGGCAATCTGTAAATCGGTTATTTTCAACCAGCCCTTATTACATGCAACTTTCAGATAAGTTTTTCCGTCGGTTTTAATTTTCCCCGGTTCTGCTGTTTCATAATCTGTCACCCTTTCCGCAAAAAATATTTTTGCAGCAATCTCGTTTCCCGAATCAACATGCACAAGGTTAGTCCAGACAGTCGGGTAGGGCGACAATCCCCTGATCAGGTTCCGGATGCTTTCCGTTTCTTTCGACCAGTTAATTTTACAGTCTTCCTTAAATATTTTCGGTGCATGTTTTATATCTGAACCAATAATCAATTCCTCTTGTGGAATGGGTTTGATATTTCCTTCTGCAATTGCTTCAACGGTTTCAACTACCAATTTTGCCCCGATTTCCATCAGCCTGTCGTGAACTTCTCCAACCGTTTCATTTTCACCGATTGGCGTTTCCCTTTTAAAAATAATTTTTCCGGTGTCGATTTGCTGGTCTAATAAAAAAGTGGTCACACCGGTTTTTGTTTCGCCATTCATCACCGCCCAGTTGAGCGGGGCAGCTCCGCGGTATTGTGGTAAAAGCGAGCCATGCAAATTGAATGTTCCAAACGGGGGCATGTTCCAGACTGCTTCGGGTAACATTCTGAATGCCACCACAACCTGGAGATCGGCTTTCAAACTTTTCAATTCTTCCAGGAAGTCAGGATTTTTGAGTTTTTCAGGCTGCAGGATTTTCAGGTTATTTTCGAGGGCATATTTCTTCACAGCCGATTCGCTGAGAAGATTTCCTCTTCCTGCAGGTTTATCAGGTGCAGTAATCACACCAATAACGTTGTACCCGTTTTCAACCAGCTCTTTCAAACTTGCTACTGCAAAATCGGGTGTTCCCATAAAAACTATCCGCAGCTCTTTTCCTTTCATATTTATTTTTTTCGGGTCATTAATGTCGGACCCAGGAAAGTCCGACTTTCACAATATTAATTTGTTTTTTTATTCCCCTCTTTTTGACGGGCGGTGGGAGGCTTTCAAATTTGTATTTCCTTTTTGCGCTTTTGGCCAGTACGGACAATGACGGCAACCATTTGCGCAACAGTATCCGCGGTTTACGAGATAACTTTCAGTCATTACACGGTACCCGTTTTCAATATAAAAATCTTTTCCCTCTTTCAGGTTGTCAGAAAAAGAGTCCCCGCCAAATATGTCATCGAAATAACCCAAAGTGCTTTTATTGCAAAACTAACCATTATATTTACAATGAAAGAGTTTTGACTTGAGTTATTCATTTGAAAAATCTGGCTTTTGGGAAAAGTGCTGAGGATTTGGTAATTATTTGTTTCCTGCATTTTAGCAGTTAAAATTTTAAAACGATGGGAATAGAAAGAGATTATCTGATGCGGCAACTGATGATGTTGTTTGAGGTCATTACACGAATGATTCGGTTCCGTAAAAAAGGTGAAAAAGAAAATGCTCAGAAGGAAATCGACTATTTTTATTCGTGTCTGAAAATTGATGAGGATTTCAGGTCGATGAATATTGAAACCTTGTTCAATCTTCTGGAAAACGTTAAAAAACTGACCAACGAACATATCGAAATGATTGCTTTTGTTTTGAAAGAGCAGGGTGAGTTGTCTGAAAATCAGGAGATAAAACTCGATTTTTTCAGAAAATCATATTTTTTGCTCGACAAAGTTGATCGCGAAAGCATTACATTTTCGATGGACAGGCAAATGAAACTGGCAGAACTGAGAGAGTATCTGAATTAGTTATTGAGTAAATGCGTGATTTAGTGATTGAGTAACTGAGCGGAAAAACCATAAAAACTCAGCTGTATTTAAATATTACAAAAAGAAGGTGGCAACGCCGGCTACTGTAATTATGGCGCCAAGAATTTCTTTCCAGTTAATTTTTTCGTGAAACAGGAGAACTGCAGGTGCAATGATCAATACCGGCGAAATTGACATCAATGTGGCGGCAACACCGGCTTTTGTATGCTGCACCGCAAGCAACGAAAACGACACACCCAGAAACGGGCCGAAAAAGGCGCCGAGGGTGATTCTTTTCATTGCCGGAATATTTTTAACAGCTGCCATAAATCTCGACCATCGTTTCATAATGGTTAAAACTACAATAAAACCCGCTACACCTGTAAGAACCCTGATTTGTGCAGCAGAGAAAGCATCGTAGCTTCCCATTCCCTTTTTGCTGAGCACCAGTCCGGCACCCTGCCCTACCGCGCCTCCAAGCGCCAGTAATACTCCTTGAATCGAGTAGTTTGATTTGATTTTTTTGATGATTATTCCGTTTGAGTGTGTTTTTTCTCTTTTCAGAATTACAATTACAATTCCAGTCAAAGTAATTGCCATGCCGAGAAGGTTTGAAACTGTTAAAACTTCACCTAAAAGCAGCCAGCTGATTACAGCTGCAAACGGAGGCGCCAGTGCCATTACCAGCATCGAAACACGAGCACCGATCACCACCAGTGCCTGAAAAAGAAGCAGGTCGCCGATTACAAATCCTACCAAACCTGAAAGCGAAAGCCATTGCCACTGATATGCAGTTGCATCAGTCGGAAAGAAGAAGCCACGGACAATCCAGCTGTAAATTCCAATAAAAAAGAAGGCAATGACAAGCCGGATCAGATTCACCGACAGCGAACCCACTTTTTTCCCTGCCGATTCGAACGCCAGGCTTGTTACTGTCCAGAAAACCGCAGTCAATACGCCGGCAATTTCGCCAAAATGGTTTTGCATAAAAGGAAGCCCCCTCTAACTCCCCCGAAGGGGAAGAAAAAAATTTCGAATCCAGTATCAAATATCTTATTTCAAAGTCTCAGCAACAAAAGCGCGCAACTCGTTGCCCCGTTTATTTTTAGCAACTATTTTTCCTGTTTTGTCAACGATCAGATTCGACGGAATAGAATTAATGGCATACATCTGAGACACTGCATTTTGCCAGTAAGCTAAATCAGATACCTGAGTCCAGGCTAATTTGTCGTCTGCAATTGCTTTCAGCCAGCCTTCTTTTTCCCTGTCGAGCGATACACCGAAAACGGTAAATCCTTTTGTTTTGTAATCGTTAAAAACTGTTACAACATTGGGATTTTCAGCGCGGCACGGTCCACACCAGGAAGCCCAGAAATCGAGCAAAGTCAGTTCGTTTTTTGAATAAATATCCGAGAATTTCACCGGATTTCCATTCGGATCATTCTGAGTGAAATCGGGAGCAACCTGACCAACCGCAACTTTTTTCAGCTTACCGATATGTTCTTTCATCTGGATGACCGATGGAATTGAATCGAGTTTTGGATCCAGTTTCGAAACCAGCGCTTCGAGTTCATTCTCATCTTTTTCGTATTGAATCTGAGATAAGAAAAAAGGAGTTACATACGAAGCAGGATTATTTTTCACAAAATCTTCCTGAAGAGTACTTGTGCTTTGATACAGTTTTTCAACCTGATTCATCAGTTCCCTGCCTTTTGCCGTATCTCCGGCAGCAATTGCATCGCGCGACTCCTTGTACAAGGTCATATATTCATTCGAAATTTTGTTTATTTGTGCGTCTATTGCAGCAAATTGATCGTGTGTAGGTGAGCCTGTAACTACGATTTTATTTAATGAATCTGCTTTCCCTGCCACCGACATTTTGGTATTCTCCACAAAAATGATTGTTTTTGGTCGCTGTCCTAATACCGAAAGATAATATTCGCCGGGGTAATCCACTTTTCCCTCCAGAACAGCAACGCCGTTTTTAATATCAGCTGTGTCAATCGGGATCCACTGACCGCTTCCTCTTTTTTCGAGCAGTATTTTACCATCGGCACCTTCGAGTTTTACATTTATTTTAAAACCTTCCTGTTTTTGTGCACATGCAAAAAGTACAATTCCTAAAATCAGAACCAGATATTTTTTCATTTTAATAAAAATTAAATTAAACCGTGTTTAAAAAATTGGTGCGAAGATAAACAATCTGTTTAATAAAATTCAATGGATGGAAATATTTGTAAAGTAGGTGATTACCGGTTTGTTTACATCGATAATTATAAAACAGATTATCATCAAAAAAATGATATTTAAAAAGATAACAATACAAGAGCCGGTCTGATTCAACCGGCTCCTTTGTTTAAATATCAATAAAACAATCAAAAAATTCTTTTCTGATTGATGATATTCTATTCAAGTTCGATTTTGTATGCTGCCAGATCTTCAACCTGCGAACTACGGATAAACTCAGCATGCCCTTTCACCAGCGATTTGGTCAGTTTTATAAATATTTTTGCCGATTTTGTATATGAAGCATCTCTGACACTGTCAGTTACAAGCAGATAACTCATAATAATAAAACCGGTCATTTCAACTAACCGACGGGCGTGAAAATCGATAAACTCGGTATCGTTGCTGTCAACCACCTTTTTCACCGACTGTTCGTAATCATCTGTCAGAATAATTAAAGTGCGGCGCAGGAATTCCAGATCAGGAGTTATTTTCTGGGCTTCATATTCCCGGATTTGAGCAAGAAATCCACCTGTTGTTACACCACGAATGGCAGCAACCACCTGTAATTGTGTTGTTCCTTCATATATCGAGGTAATCCTGGCATCGCGGTAAATCCTTTCAACCGGATAGTCTTTCATAAATCCCGATCCTCCGTGAATCTGAACTGCATCGTAAGCCAGTTGGTTACAGAATTCACTGGAAAGTCCCTTGCCCAGAGGAGTAAAAATATCGGCCAGTTTCTGGTATTTTTTCATCTCCTCTCTTTCCTCTTTTTCAAGTGGCCGTTCTTCCGAAATGTGCATATAAGTTTTGTACATGTCAACAAAACGGGCAGTTTCATATAATAAAGTACGCGATGCATCCAGTTTTGCCTTCATTGTTGCAATCATTTCATAAACAGCGGGGAAGCGGATAATTGCCTTGCCAAACTGAACCCGTTCTTTGGCGTAAGCAAGCGCTTCGCGGTATGCCGACTCCGAAACTCCAACCGATTGGGCATGAATTCCTAAACGGGCACCATTCATCAGTGCCATTACATATTTGATTAAACCCATTTTTCGGTCGCCAACCAATTCTCCCGGTGCATTTTTGAAAACAAGTTCACAGGTTGGCGAACCAATAATTCCCATTTTATGTTCAATGCGACGCACTGTTACACCACCGTTGCGTTTATCGTAAATAAACATCGATAAACCACGCCCGTCTTTTGTTCCTGCTTCCGAACGGGCAAGAACAAGTGCAATGTCACCATCGCCATTGGTTATAAAACGTTTTACACCATTTAGCAACCAGGTGCCTTTCTTTTCATCCCAGGTAGCTTTTAACTGAACTGCCTGCAAATCGGAGCCTGCATCAGGTTCGGTTAAATCCATTGCCATTGTTTCGCCGGCACTGACCCTTGGTAAATATTTCAATTTCTGATCTTCAGATGCAAATTCGTTGATAGTTTCGGCGCAGTCCTGAAGTCCCCAGATATTTACAAAACCGGCATCAGCGCGTGACACAATGTCAGCTGCCATAATATAGGGTACAATCGGAAAGTTTAAGCCTTCGAACCTGCGGGGCAAAGACATTCCCATTAATCCGGCTTTTCTGAGTGTTTCAATGTTTTCCTCGGTTCCACGGGCGTAGATTACATGATTGTCAACTACCTGCGGACCTTCTGCATCGATACTCTCTGCATTACGGGCAACAATTTCCCCGCAAATCTCACCAACAACTTCAAGTACCCTGTCGAAACTATCCCGGGCATCTTCGTAATCCATCGGCGCAAAATCGAATTTCTTCTTTTCTTCGAAATTCCGTTCTTTCAACCGTACTATTTTTTCCATCAACGGATGAGTCAGATGGAATTTAAGGTCTTTGTTATCAGTATAAAAATTTGCCATTTTATTTTGTATTCGCTTTATAATATTTTATCATTTTCGGAATAATCTCCGCAACGTCTCCTGTAATCATGTAATCAGCAATTGAATTGATCGGGGCTTCAGGATCGGTGTTGATTGCGATAATCTGTGCTGATTCTTCCATCCCTGCCCTGTGCTGGATCTGTCCTGAGATTCCGCAGGCAATATAAAGTTTTGGCCGTACGGTTGTTCCTGTCTGTCCGATCTGGCGTTCGTGTTCAACGTAACCTGCATCAACAGCTGCCCGCGAAGCGCCAACTTCGCCGCCAAGGACTTCAGCCAGTTCGAAAAGAAGGTTGAAATTTTCTTTCGAGCCTACGCCGTAACCTCCTGATACAATGATCGGAGCACTTTTGATGTTTATTTTACTTTTCTCGATGTGACGTTCAATAATCTCAACCACAAAATCCGTGTCGCTGCAATATTTCGAAACATCAAGTTTATTTATTTTCCCTTTGTATGCCGGATCTAGTATCTCTTTTTTCATCACTCCCTCACGAACTGTAGCCATTTGCGGGCGACAGTCGGGATTGATAATGGTGGCAATGATATTTCCCCCGAAAGCGGGTCGAATCTGGTAAAGCAAATTTGTGTAAAACTTGTCAAGCTTTTTGTCTTCGTGATCACCAATGACAAGTGAGGTGCAGTCGGCAGTTAAACCGCTGTGCAATGCCGATGAAACACGCGGACCAAGATCGCGGCCAATGGAACTTGCTCCCATCAGGGCAATCTGAGGTTTTTCCTCCTGAAACAGTTTTACCACAACCGAGGTATGTGGAGATGTTGTGTAAGGAGCCAGACGTTTGTCATCGGCAATGTGCAGAACGTCAACACCATACGGGAATATTTCTTTTTCAATGCCATCCAACTGATAACCGATAGCAATCGCTTCAAGCTTACATTTCAATTCTGAGGCTAATGTACGTCCTTTAGTAAGTAACTCAAGGCTTACCTCAGCAACCTGACCGTCTTCAATTTCGCAATAAACAAAAACACTATTCATAATTAACGTATTTTATCTGTTATCCAATTGTGTGATTTTCAATTAACTCACGCATCAGCTGATCTATATCTTCGTCAGAGGAAGTGATAACTTTTGCCTCTTTTGCCTGTAGTACCACATTTTCAACTTTTTTCACCTTGGTGGGAGAACCAGTGAGTCCCAATTCATTCATGTTCACTTCAATGTCATTCACCGACCACTCTTTAATATTGAGATACGGCCGATCGTTGTACAGATGCAAATAATCTTCATTTGCAACCTGGATCTCTGAAATCGTTTTGGCATGTTTGTATTTCATGATCAGTTTGGCATTCCGGGCCCGACATTCTGCCGCTGAACCATTTACTGTAACAACCAGTGGCATTGGGCATTTTACCATTTCAACCCCTCGTTCAAGACGACGTTTTATGGTAACCATCTTTTTATCAATCGCCTGGATTTCTTCAGCATAAGTTACCTGAGGAATTCCAAGTTTTTCAGCAACCTGAGGTCCAACCTGAGCTGTGTCACCATCGATTGCCTGCCGGCCTGCAATTATTATATCGAAATTGCCGTATTTTTTAATGGTCTGACCAAGTGCATACGATGTTGCAAGTGTGTCTGATCCGGCAAATGCGCGGTCGGTCAGTAATATTCCATCATCTGCCCCACGGAACAATCCTTCGCGGATGATTTCGGCAGCACGGCTTGGTCCCATTGTAATCAAGGTAATAGTTGTCCCAGGAAAACTGTCTTTTATCCGCAATGCCTGTTCAAGTGCATTTAAATCCTCAGGATTAAAAATTGCCGGAAGTGCAGCACGGTTAACCGTACCATCGGCTTTCATTGCATCTTTGCCAACGTTTCTTGTGTCGGGCACCTGCTTGGCAAGAACGATAATTTTGTAACCTTTCATTATTAAATTATAAGTTTTAAGTCAATTTTTAAGAGGTAGCAAATATAGAAATTCAACCATGAAAATCAAGAAACTTTCATTGTCAATTTGGTATCGCCAAAAGATGAAGAATAAGGCAAATCCTCAGCACAGCTGCAATATTCCGAAGATAGGGGGTAAATTGCGCACAGGTAACGAAAATCAAACAATCAACTTCATTCTTCAAAAAATCTTTTTTGGTTTATTTTCGGGGTAATTTAAAATGAATTTAACCAGGTCGAATTAATCAAGCCAAAAAGAATAAAAACAGTCCGGGTAAAATTTGAATTCACTTTACTTACTAAATAAACTTTATTTTGAACAGGATAAGAAGATTTTTTAAGTTCATTGTCTGTTATGCAGCAGTGAAATTAATTTTCTCTGTTAACTGATTCTGTTTCTTTTATGTATAAGAAATCGATTGACTCTGATTATTATAAAAATGGTTTACAGTCTTCAAACGGAGCAATGATATTTCCATAATTTCAATACCTTTGGATACTGTTTGTTTTTAATTTCAAACTTCAATTTTAAACCTAATGATATTTAAATGGAAACTAAAAGAGATTTTTTAAAGAAACTTGGTTTGTTAACCGCAGGCGGATTGGTAGGTGGCACAATGTCGAAAACGATGGCATCCGAAATCCGCAGTAATTTATCAGCCGCTTCGAAAAAAGTTGGATTACAACTGTATTCGCTTGGGAAAGAATTAACCGATGATGTACCAAACGGATTGAAAAAAGTTGCCAAAATCGGTTACAGTACAGCAGAAGCTGCTGGTTACCGCGAGGGGAAAATTTACAACCTTGAAATGAGTGAATTCAGGAAAATGGCAGACGATGCTAACTTGAAAATCACCGGAACCCACGTAAATCCACCTGTCAGAAAGTACACAAAAGAAAACATGGGAGAAATTGCCGATTTCTGGAAAAAAGCAGTGGAAGACCATTTGAAATGTGGAGTTAAAAGTATTGTGCAGCCTGGAATGCCTTCAGTTGAGAGTAATGATGAAGCTAAAATTGTCTGTGAAGTTTTTAATAAAGCAGGCGAAATTGCCAAGGCATCAGGAATCAGATGGGGATATCATAACCACAGCGGCGAGTTTCAAAAAGCTGTGAAAGATGAAGACAAAGGGAAAAGAGGTGTTAACGGAGATATAATTTACGACCTTTTATTAAATGGCACCGACCCCAAATTGGTATTTTTTGAAATGGATGTTTATTGGACTGTGATGGGGCAGCAAGACCCGCTCGAATATTTTGAAAAATATGCAGGAAGGTTCCCGATACTTCATATTAAAGACCGTTCAATTCTTGGTCAGTCGGGGATGATGAATTTTGAGAATATCTTTAAAATGGCTTACAAAAACGGGCTCGATGAATATTATGTCGAACTCGAAGGAATCAGGAGCGGTATGACTCAATTTGAAGGAGTGAAACTGTGCTTTGATTATTTAAATAATGCGCCATTTGTGAAATAGCTACATTGATTATCATTCAAAAAATCAGGCATTAATATTTTTTTAGTGCCTGATTTTTTTTATTACAGGAGATATTAAACTTTTTGGGGTAGCTTAAGTCAAAAACGAGGTTTCAAAAAAATAATGGCAAAAAAACTTTATTTCACAAAAATGCTTAACTGGCTAAGATCAAGCGAGATGTTTGCAAGGCCATCGAAACAAATACCCGGTTTGTGGCATTTGGTTGAGTATTATGAAGAAACCGACGAAGGATTACAAAATATTAAAGAATCTCAATTAAAGTCAGAAAATAAATATTGGAATATAGAATTCAAAGGTGATAATAATTTCACTCATTATTCAAATCTTTCGGTTTTACTGATTTCTGAAATAAGAAATGGAAACTGGAATATTTCAAAAAATTTCATCACCTTAAACTCAGTACAAAATTCGGGAAATATTATTGAATTTCAGTTTGCTGTTACAAATGATCAGCTCAAATTACTGAAAAAAGATGCAAGCGGAAGAATCGAATTCTTTGGATTCTTTAACAGGCAGTAAGAGTTTACTCTCAAAAATCTTTTAATATTGTGTTTTTTAACTGAAAATGAGATTTTAATGAAACTTAAATACATCATTGCTTTTTTATTGATTTCTGCTGCAGGTCTTTATGCGGCAAATAATAAAAATCTGGTTGGAATCTGGGAAATAGTTGAATTCAAATTCATTCACAAGGGAAAAGAAGCAGCAAGTGATGAAAAAACATTACGCGATGCCGGTGCGGTTTGGAATATGTATTTCAACAAAGACGGGAGTTTTAAACAGGAATTCAACATGAGAACATCTGAAAAGAAAATGGAAACTGAATCGGGGAAATGGAGTACGGTTCCCGACAGTTTATTTATAGAACTTAAGCTCGATACTGTTACCAGCAAACTGAACTATTATTATGTTCTTTTAGGCGATGCAGTGGTTTTTACCTTGCAGAATCCCAATTCGGGCGATAAAATTGTCACTAAATTCCGCAGAAAAAAATCATAAAACAGGCGGTATTTTATTTCCCCCTGACCAACCAATTCACTGACAGTGAATTTTCAGTAAACTTTTCGTTAATTTTTTAATGAATCGAGATAAATATCGAGCGCAGCCGGGAATGGTTGCAAAGCACGTTCGAAAATTCCGAGTGAGTACGCAATGGTCAATCCATAATTTGTGATTGGCACACCCGCCATTTTTGCCTTTAAAATACGGTTGAGCATTTCGCGGCGGTTCCACATGCATGCACCACAATGAATTATTAATTTGTATTCTGAAATATTGTCAGGGAAATCGTGTCCGCGAATGTTATCGATCTGAAGTTTTCCCCCTACATATTGTGTCAGCCAGCGTGGAATTTTCACTGTTCCGATATCTTCACCGATAGGATGATGAGAACAAGCTTCGGCAATCAAAACCTTGTCGCCTTTTTTTAATTTGTCGATTGCCATTGCGCCACGAACCATTTCGTTCAAATCTCCCTGGAATCTTGCAAAAAGAATCGAAAAAGATGTCAGCGGAATTTCAGGAGGTGTGTCGGCAGCTACCTTTAAAAATGCCTGAGAATCGGTCACCACTAATTTTGGTGGTTTATTGAATCGGGAAAGTGCTTCTTTCAGTTCTCTTTCTTTAACGACAACGCAAAACGAATCGTTATCGAGCAAATCGCGGATGCTCTGAACCTGAGGCAGAATGAGCCTGCCTTTTGGTGCTTCCTTGTCAATCGGTACTACAAGAACAGCGGCTTCACCAGTACCAACCAGGTCAGAAAGAATACCTGGTCTGTCAATGAAATCAGAAGGAGCGGAATCAAGTAACAGTTTTCTGAGTTCACTTATTCCCTTTCCATGAGTGGCAGAAGTTCGAGTGTATTTTATCTTTTCCGATTCAAGTTTGTTGGTTATTCCGGTGTTTTCTGCAAACAAATCAGATTTATTAAAAACAACCACAAAAGGAATCTCTCTCCGGGTAAATTCTTTCACAATTTGCTGTTCGTATTCTCCCCAGTCGTTAAAGTTGGAAACAATTATTCCAAGGTCTGTCCGGTCGAACACTGAAATTGTTTTTGCAACGCGCTTTTCACCTAAAATTCCGGCATCGTCAATTCCGGCAGTATCAATAAAAAGAACCGGGCCTAACGGAAGTAATTCCATTGGTTTCTCCACCGGATCGGTAGTTGTTCCCGCAATCTCGGAAACAATTGAAACATACTGATTAGTAAGCGCATTAAGGATACTCGACTTTCCGGTATTTCTCCTTCCGAAAATTCCGATATGCAAACGAAATGATTTTGGTGCCTTCATCTGAAAAAAAAGAAAAAAGATTAAAGTGCAAATTCAAATCAGTTCATAAAGTTAGAACGACAAAAAAGGGCGTTGTTCACGCCCTTCTAATGAAAATATCAACTCTTACTGTTTTTTCTTTTCCTGGCTTCCGCATGATGCACCCGAGGCGGCACAACTTTTCTGTTGAGATTCGGAGCATCCGGTGGTGGTTGTCGATTTTTCAACTGTTTTTGCTTTTTCGGCACAACAGGCTTTTGCAGTTGTTTCTGTCTTTACTTCTTTCTTTTTATCTTCTTTTTTGTCGGTTCCTGAAGCAGAAGCAGAAATACCAAAAGCAACAGCAATAACTAAAACGATAAATAGTTTTTTCATGGTTTTTTTAATTAACTGGTTATAAATTACTTTTAAAATTATCATTATATTTTCTCGATAATTTTTCTGCAAGATAAAATTTTCTGATCAAAATTGAAATACTTTGCCAATAAACCATAAAAAAAGGCTGTCCGTTTAATAAAAGACAGCCCTTTTCCCGTTCCGGATTTACTCAATTATTTTGAACCTCCTTTGTTTTCAGTACCCGAACTCTTCGATTTATCATTGCAGCAACCTGATTTTTTTGAACTGCAACCTTCCGATTTAGCCGTGGCACAACCTTCCGATTTTGTCGCTTTTGTTTCACTTGTTTTTGTTTTTTCATTCTTTGTTGCAGCAGCACTGTTGTCTTCTGTATCGATAACAACAGCGACCTGCGTGTTTTTCACGGTGTTCACATTTGGACTGTACATTGCCATCGAAACGCCGTAACCTGCAACTAATGCCAATACTAAAAATAATTTTTTCATGGTTTTAAATTTTACATTATCAATTATTGTTTATTAAAATATTTGAATTCAATATTAGTAAAATAAGGAATTAAAAACAATAATATATAAAGATATTATAGTATTAAATATTGTTAAAATAGGTATTTGTCTGAAATAGAGCGGAATAAACCCGGTATATTTTAAGGCTTTTATGATTTTAGTTTCCTAAACGGCAGACAGATTCAGGGGAGATTAATTCATTAAACTCACTCTCTGTGATCAACTTCGATTTAATTGCTGCTTCTTTGATTGAAATTTTTTCATCGCGCGAGATTTTAACAATCCGGCATGCATTTTCATATCCTGTTTCAGGAATCAGGGCGGTGACCACAGCCGTGGAGTTTTCCACATTTTTTCTGCAAACCTCTTCGTTTGCAGAAATACCTGCAACACAGTGCTGATTGAAAATTGCGGCTGCATTATTGAGAAGCGTCAGATTTTCGAGTAAAGCATCTGCAATGACCGGCATAAACTGGTTTAATTCAAGATTTCCTGAACTGCAGGCATGTGAAATAATCTGGTCGTTTCCCATTGCACGAATTGCAGCCTGGGCAACTGCTTCCGGAATTACAGGATTTACTTTGCCTGGCATTATTGACGATCCGGCCTGTTTTGGCGGCAATGTTATTTCTCCGAGGCCTGCATCGGGTCCGCTTGAAAGTAACCTGAGGTCGTTGCTTATTTTTAACAGACTCGTTGCCAGCGCTTTTAAAATCCCTGAAACTTCCACAAATACATCGGTGTTTTGAGTGCCGTCAATGAGGTTCTCCGATCTTGCCAGTCCGATATTTGTGTTCTCCCTTAAACGATCAACCACCCTGAAAATAAATTTCTTTGGTGCACCAAGTCCGGTGCCGATAGCTGTTCCTCCCAAATTAACCACGCGCAATCGTTCTTCGCATTTGTAAATTCTCCATCGGTCGCGGTTAAATGCTTCTGCATAAGCACTCATTTCGCGCCCAAGAGTTGTTAAAACCGCATCCTGAAGTTGTGTTCTGCCGATTTTAACAATGTGGGCAAATTCTTTTTCTTTTGTCTGAAATGCTTCCTGGAGGGCAAGAACATTTTGTTCGAGACTGCGAAATAACCTGATAGCCGCTATTTTCAAGGCAGTTGGATAAGTGTCGTTGGTTGACTGATGTAGATTAATATCATCGAGAGGAGACACAGTCTGGTAGT
>JBBIPU010000039.1:19084-27270 GCA_037442685.1 Draconibacterium sp.
ATGAACCTTTCTGCCTGACAATGGAAAATTTTCAATTGCCCGGGCAGTGTGAATTCCACAAAGAGCATCCTCCGGAATTTCTCTTGTGCCCAGAAGATCAGTTTCAGTGCGGGTTCGCATTAATTATGTATTTAAACTTATTGATTATTAACAATAAACATCGTCTTTACCGGCCACCACCCTCTCAATCAGTTTTTCAGCGCGTTGTCTGGCAATTCCACTCATTCCCGAAATAGTATCTGTAATCAGCTTGTTGCCGATTTCAGCGGTTGCAGGCGAAGCAAAATTTTGCAGATATTCTTTAAAGGAAGATAATGCGTTTGGTGCACAATGAAGTTTGATATCACCGGGTTTTGCCAAATCCATAAAATCCTGGCCAGTCCGTCCAAGTCTGTAACACGCAGTACAGAATGAAGGAATATAACCCATTGAAGCCACATCCCTGATCACTTCATCCAAAGGACGGTGATCACCCAGACTGAACTGTCCCGAAGGATCGTCCTCTCCTTCTTCTTCATAACCTCCCGGATTTGTGCGACTTCCGGCCGAAATCTGGCTGACTCCCAAGGCAAATGTTTCGCGACGCATTTTGGCAGTCTCACGTGTTGACATAATGATTCCGGTATAAGGAACAGCAAGCCTGATGATTGCGACAATTTTTCGGAAATCGATATCTGAAACAGGGAAAGGTGGATGCGATGCAAGCAGGCTGTTTGTTGCCGGTTCGAGCCTTGGAACACTGATTGTGTGCGGGCCTACCCCAAACTTTTCTTCCAGTTCAGCAATGTGCTGCAACATTGCCAGGATTTCAAACCTGTAATCGAAAAGACCGAAAAGCACACCTATCCCAACATCGTCAATTCCGGCTTCCATTGCACGGTGAAGCGACCAAACCCGCCAATTGTAATCGCGTTTTTTCCCGCCAAGGTGTACCTTGCTGTATGTTTCGCGGTGATAGGTTTCCTGGAAAATCTGGTATGTACCAATGCCCGCCCCTTTTAGCAGCCTGAACTCTTCGGTTGTAAGCGGGGCAATATTAACATTTACCCTTCGTATTTCGCCATGCTCAGTTTTTACACTGTAAATGGTTTTGATTGAATCGAGTACATACTGAAATCCCTGGTTAGGGTACGATTCTCCGGCTACCATTAATATTCGTTTATGTCCTTGCTTGATGAGAACTTTAACTTCACGTGCAATATGTTCCTGTGTAAGCGAATTACGCACAATTGCCTTATTTGTCGCCCTGAATGCGCAATACAGACATTCGTTGGCACAGAGATTCGAGATATAAAGCGGGGCAAATAACACAAGTCGTTTTCCGTAAATGGTTTCTTTAACCTCATTTGCGGTGTTAAACAATTCCGAAAGCATTTCAGGATCGCTGATGCCACATAATACTGCAACATCTTCGAGGTTTAATCCTTTCATTTCGCGTGCCTTGGAAAGTATCTCCCTGATTCTGCTGAAATCGGCATTTTTACTGTTTTCCAGAATGCTCCATATTTTTTGTTCGTTAATAAAACCGGCTGGTACGTTGTACATTGCAGTTCAAAATTTAATGTTAAATGTTTAAATTAATACCAGAAATAAGATTAAAACAGTTTTACTGTTTCTTTCATTTTTTAGCCAATCCCGATTTAACAGAAATACCAGGCACACTTCCGAGTTTTCCGGTAAGTACACCCAACTCGTCGGTTGTAGCATCAATTACCAAAGTAATAACCGATGTATTTCCTTTCACCCGTGGTAATCCGGTACGGGCAAGAATCAGCTCGGCGTGCTGACTGAGAATTTCATTTACAATGCCGGCACATTTTTCACGATCATCTACAATAATTCCTACAAAACCTAATCGTTTCATTATTTTTAAGATTTGAGACTTTGAGTATTCAGTACTGATATTTTTTGGCGAATCCAAGTTTAAATTCACATTAAAAGAATCTCAAAATCGTGTTTAAATTATCGAGCGGAAATTGATGGAGAAGAAAAACAGAGATTATCTTTTTTATCGGTGTAAACTCTTTTCCCTTATGTCAGCCAAAGCCTTCCCGCAGGATTTTTCTGCAAAGTTAATGGATAAATGTTCAGAATGAGATGATTTAAAACAGTTGGTTTTTATGTTATTGAATAGTTTTTGATCGATGTAAGTATGGAATAAAAGTTGATCGTCTATTTTTGTATTTATGAAGAAACCGGTGAAAGTACTGAAAGGACAGAATTATTCGAAAGAAGAAATTGTTGAACTTCTTGAGTTAAAAGCAGAGGAAACAGAGGTTTTGCTAAAACAAGCTCATCAAATAAAAACTAAGTTAGCTGGAGAAAAAGTCTTTTTCCGTGGCCTGATCGAGTTTTCTAATATTTGTTCAAAAGATTGCCTTTACTGTGGTATCAGAAAAAGCAATAAAAAAGTAATCCGGTATGATATTCCTGATGAAGAAATTCTTGACTCATGCCGGTTTGCATGGGAAAACGGGTTTGGTTCTGTGGTTTTGCAGTCGGGAGAGATTTCAAATCAGGCATTTGTAAAAAGAGTGGAGCTGCTTCTGAAAAAAATCAAACAGTTATCAAACAACGAGCTTGGAATAACGCTCAGTTGCGGTGAGCAAACCAAAGAAACCTACCGGCGCTGGTTCGAAAGTGGGGCACACCGTTATTTATTGCGAATTGAATCGTCGAACAGGGAGTTGTACTACAAGATTCACCCGAAAACCCAAAAACACAGTTTTGAAAAAAGGCTGGAAGCGCTCAGATTTTTGAAAGAAATTGGCTACCAGGCAGGTTCAGGTGTAATGATCGGGCTTCCGTTTCAAACTATTGAAAACCTTGCAGACGATTTACTTTTTCTTAAAGGAATTGATATTGATATGTGTGGAATGGGGCCTTACATTGAACATGAAAATACACCGTTGATTCAGTTCCGTGGATATTTGAAACCTAAAAAGGAACGTTTTGACCTGGCATTGAAAATGATCGCAGTTCTTCGTTTGATGATGCCTGATATCAATATTGCTGCATCAACAGCTTTGGAAGCAATTGATGAAAAAGGTCGGGAAAAGGCGTTACTTGCCGGAGCGAATATTATTATGCCCAATTTAACACCGCTTAAATACAGGGAAGAATATTTTTTATATGAAAACAAACCTCTTGGAACCGGTGATTTAGTTCGGGATATTCAAAACATAGAAAAGCAGTTAAAATCGGCGGGATGTGAAATCGCTTACAAACAGTGGGGAGATTCGAAACATTTTGTATCCCGGAAAACCAAAATCGGCTAAAACAGGAACATCTCAGCTGATCAAATAATGTTTTAATTCCTGACCGTGATGTGAAAACATCTTTCTTTTCTTTCTGTAACAACAACACAACGTTTTTCCTTACGCAATTCGCCAATTACTTCTGAAAGCAGCCTGATTGCCGGTCCGTCTTCCACCTCGTATTCCTCTGATAATTTTGGTTTGCTGTAAACCCGCGCGTAAGTAATATCGAAAGTTGTTCCGTACAGATGCGATGAATTGCTGGATGCGTTTGTATTCGACCGCCCAAGTTTACGCTGGCTTTCTCCAGTCCTGAGAAGTGAAGTTACCTGGAAATATCTTTTTTTTAAGTTTTTTTCTTCCAGCTTTTGCTGAAATCGTTTGCCAATTTCTTCAAGTAAATCGGAGGCATCAGGAGTAAGATAAGGCTGAGAGTGAGTTAAATTGTCAAGAACAAAATAGTCTGAATCGTCAATTTTTACAAGATCGCCTTCCCTGACAAGTTCATTGATATTTTCCCTGAATTCCTTATCCGATTTAAATCCTTTGATTCCGTTTGCCTGGGCATATTTCAAATGCACTTTATTCAAATCGCTGTATTTATCAACCCTGATTGTGCCGATCACTTTTGGTTCGGCAGAAACGGATATTCTTTCTGCAACCGAAGTATGTGTAATTATTATAATGGCAATCAAAATAACTAACGAAACCGTGCCATAAATCAAAAGTTTTTTTCGCACCTCTTTTTTCAACCTGTATCTTCTTTTCATCTGATTAAAATGGTCAGATTCGTTAATAGTCATTTTACCGATAATCTTTTCGAATTATTTGTGAAAAGTAAGATTAATACCAAAATATCCGATTTATTATTTAAGGAAGTTATAAACACGATTTTGTTAACTTACAGGTTGAAATCGATTTATTGTAAGGTTGACCAAACAGGGAAAAGGTTGATTAAATAATATACCAATCCGGCAATAATCATACTTACAGGTATTGTCAGTATCCATGCTACCAGCAGGTTAGTCGCAACACCCCAGCGTACTGCCGACAATCGTTTTGTCATGCCAACACCCATGATTGAACCGGCAATTGTATGGGTTGTACTTACCGGAATTCCAAGACCCTGCGAAACGCCAAAAAGAGTAATGGCGCCGGCAGTTTCAGCTGCAACTCCCTCCAATGGTGTAACTTTCGTGATTTTTGAGCCCATTGTTTTAACAATTCTCCATCCTCCCATCATCGTGCCAATAGAAATAGCTATATAACAGAAAATTGGAATCCAGGTCGGTACGTGAAGATGTTTTTTACCCATTGCATCAATTGTTTCAGTAACATGTGCCCAACCGGGTATTTCAGCCCCCGTTAAATTCAGATGGGCAATATAAACCAGCATCGCTGCGCTGATAATTCCAATAACTTTCTGAGAATCACTTCCTCCATGGCCTAAACTGAAAGCGGCAGAGGAAGCAAGCTGTATTCTTTTAAACCATTTATTGGCTTTATGTGGATTGGCAAAACGAAATGCCCATAATATTAAAACCGACAGTACGTACGCTATTATCATACCAATAATCGGGGCAATAAAAATGAAAACCGTTGTTTTGATTATTACTGCCTGGTTAATAACTGAAAATGAACCGGTATGTGCAACAGCGGCCCCTGCAAATCCGCCAATCAAAGTGTGCGACGATGATGAAGGTATGCCCAGAATCCATGTTAAAAGGTTCCAGATAATGGCTGCAATTACACCGGCAAGAATCACTTCAAGATTAATTGAGCCAGTTTCAACTGTTTTGGCTACTGTGTTTGCCACCTTCAGATCAAAAATATAAAAGGCCAGAAAATTGAAAAATGCAGCCCATATTACTGCCGGAAGCGGAGCAAGTACTTTTGTGGAAACTACTGTGGCAATGGAATTGGCAGCATCGTGAAACCCATTTATCAGGTCGAATACAAAAGCCAGCACAATTATTATTATCAAAATTGAAAACATAACCTTTAAGATTGTATTTTGAAAAAGTAAAAAGTCAGGCGTATTTTACAAGAATGGTTTTCACAACATCCGAAACATCCTCAATTTTATTGGCAATCTTTTCAATATTTGTAAGGATATCTTTTTGTTTTATCAGTTCAATTGCATCTTTTTCATTCTCGAAAAGGCTCGAAATTCCCTGGTGAAAGAACTCATCCACACGGGTTTCCAGTTTATTTAAATCTTTACATGCCTTCAAGGTTTTGTCGGTACTTGTAAAATTTTCAAGCCCGGTAACCGCAGTCCTGATCAGTTCGCATCCTTTTTGAATTTCGCTGACCATATTTTTCATATAAGGATTGAATACCGTTAAGTGATAAAACTCAACTTTGCCAGACAGGCTGTAAATCAAATCAACCACGTCATCGAGATTCATTGCAAGTTCATGAATATCTTCCCTGTCGAATGGAGTAATAAAAGTATGGTTCAGTGAATCAAATACTTCTGTTGCCACTTCATCGCCCCTTTTCTCGATTGATTTGATTCTTAACCGGATTGATTTTTGTTCGTCAACAGATGGTGAATTAAACAAATTGTTCAACTCGACAGATGCTTCGATACAATGCAGGGCTGCCTGGTTGAACATGGAATAGAATTTTTTTTCTTTGGGAATGAAATACTTAAGCAAATTCGAAATATTCATACTTTGAACTTTAAGGTGTTGAATTATTTTCAAAAATTGGTGCAAAGATGTGCATAAGAAGTTGATTAAAGTAGAAAACATTAAAATAAAATTTCATTTTTACAGGTAAGTTTATTTTAAAATAACCTTCGCTGTTGAACGGAAAAAGCTGATAAAAATATTTAAAATCTCGATTAAATTACCCGCAATTAATTACTTATTATTTCTTTAAATGTAAGATTGTCAATGCTTTTCATTGAAATAATGAATTTAACCATTCAAAGTATTTCCGATATTTTTACCGACCAGGCCAAATCGCACGGCAGGTTCTTACGAACCGATTCAGGTACGAAAATCTTAATCCCTTTTTCGGTATTTTCCCATTTCAGATTTCCTTTCGAACCCAATAAATTCAGTTTAGCATTTTTTGCAGCAAATATTCCTTCCACTTCAAATGATTCCGGAAGTCCCGACCCATCTTCTTTTTCAAGATAAATAGCATAAACCGATTTAGTATCTTTTTTTTGCGAAAGACAAATATTTCCGGTTTTAAACGGTGAAATGGCTCTTGTTGAATAAATTGCTTCGCCATTGACAGTTATCCATTTTCCCATTGCATCAAGCAGCTGGTAAGCTTCTTTGGGCCAGGTTCCGTCGGGTGCCGGACCGATATTGTAAAGCAAATTTCCACCTTTGGCAACAATATCAACCAGCATGTGTATTGCCTGTTTCGGACTCATGAAATGAGGATTTGGCACCCATGCCCAGCCGCCGCCGGCAATGATACAAGATTCCCAGGGGTAAGGAAGTTGTGTTTCAGGAACACGGTTTTCGGGAGTAAGATAATTCTGATTAGGACCACGGACTGCACGGTCAACCACAATCAGCCCGGGCTGTTTTTCACGTGCTTTGGCTGCCAGTTCGTCCATCCTGATGTCTTGATCAACACCACGGTTTTTAATGAAGCCGGTTTTTGTTTCACGAAGTTTTGCGGGGTAAGATTCGGTAAATGATTCAGGATTTTTTTTCGAAACCCAGCCTCCGTCGAGCCAGAGAATATCTATTTTGCCGTAATCCGACATTAATTCCATGATCTGATTTTGAGTAAATTGTACAAACTTTTCCCATTTTTCAGGATACAAACCAGGATCGTAATTTACATTTCTGTCGAATGGAGGAAATTTCGGGTCCCAGTAATATTCACTGTGCCAGTCGGGTTTCGAAAAATAAGCGCCAGCCCACAATCCTTCGGCCCGAAAAGCATCAAATATTTCCTTGGTTACATTTGCCCGCGGATTCACACTGAACGGACATTCTTTCGAAGTAATTTTATAATCGGTGTATTTAGAGTCGAACATGCAAAAACCGTCGTGATGTTTTGTGGTAAAAACCACGTATTTCATCCCGGCATTCCTTGCGGCTTTTGCCCATTTTTCAGGTTCGAAATTGACCGGATTAAACGAGAGTTTCAGATTTTCGTATTCTTTTTTGTAGGTAAAATAGTCGTCCGGATTCGAACCTTTTTTTCGCTCACACCAGCCGTAATCTTCGGGGCAGATCGACCACGATTCAACAATTCCCCATTGACTGTATGCACCCCAATGCATTAAAAGACCGAATTTCAAATCTTGCCATTCTTCAAGTTTTTGCAGAACTTTCTGATCGGTTGGCCAGACGTAACCGGTTACTTCGTGCTCGTACTGCGCATTTACATTTAATGCAAAAAGTATGAAAGTAAGTAATGTAAGTTTTTTCATTTTAATCTTGATTTTGATGTGATCTGTTTTTTTCAATGAAAATTATTTTTGCTTTTCCCCACATTCCTCGCGGGAAGTAGGGAGTGGGTTCCCGACAATTTTTCGACCATGAAATTCGTTTGCCCCGGTTAGTTTTTCAATTTCTTCAATATTCGTTTTCAGTACTTTCCCGGCAACAAGAATAATAATTTTCGAACCTGCAATTTCAATCATTTCCCTGATTTTTTCATGTCCTTCAATTGCTGTTGGTTTACCCCCGGAAGTGAGAATCCGCCTGATATTTTCAATTTTCAGCAGTTCTTTGACTCCTTCTGCCGGATCGTTCAGTACATCAATCGCTTTATGAAATGTTACGGGAAGCGGTTTTGCATATTCAGCAAGAAGCCAAGTGTTTGCAATATCAATTTCATTTTCTGCCGTAAGTAATCCGAAAACCACACCGGCTGCTCCACTTTTTTTTGCATGATCAATATCAGATTTCATCCGGTTGATTTCTTCTTCAGAATAAAAAAAAT
>JBBIPU010000040.1:0-5231 GCA_037442685.1 Draconibacterium sp.
AATAATCGTGAATATAAGTTTGCGGGAGCGCGTACAGTTTTACATCCCTGAAAATTCCTGAAAGCCGCCACATGTCCTGGTTTTCGAGATACGAACCGTCGCTGAAACGCATCACCTGCACCGCCAGATCGTTTTCGCCTTTTTCGAGAAACGGTGTAATGTTAAACTCGGCGGGCTCAAAACCTCCTTCGTTGTACCCGGCCCGTTTACCGTTCACCCAAATGTAAGCAGCCGATTTCACCCCTTCGAAGCGCAGCATCACCTGTTTGTTTTCCCAGGTTTTCGGAATTGTAAATTTTAGTTTGTAGCAGCCAGTGGGGTTGAAATAGTCGGGAATTTTGGGTGGATCGCTTTCAAAAGAAAGGGCAATATTTCTGAATTTCGGGTGGTCGTAGCCTTCCATCTGCCAGTTGGAGGGTACCGTGATTTCGTCCCAGTCATCGGTTTTGAATTTTGGTTTCCAGAATTCTTCGGGAACCTGCTCCGGTGTTTCAACTAACCTGAATTTCCACCTGCCATTCAGCAAAATGTACTCTGAACTTTTCTTGTTCTTAAGAGCTTCATCAGCAACTTTGTACGGAATGTAAAAAGCGTGGGGCGCATTTTGCCCTTTTTCAAAAACAGCCGGATTTTCCCAGTCGGTGGGCAAAAACTCAACTTCCTGTGTAAAGCCTGTGAGGCTTGAAAAACAGAATATCAAAACGGGTATTAAAGATTTTTTCATGGCAGCAGGTTTCGTTATTTAAGCAAAACTAAAAAAGAAAATGGTAAGATGTGGGCAACAAAAGTTTTTAGGTTTTCGATTTTAAAGAACGCGAAAATCAAGGAATGAAATCAGGAATTTCAGATCAGGCGCCGGGTTGCCGTTGAAACTCCTGGAAATAGCTGGTTGGAGTAAAACCAGTGTGATTTTTAAATGTGCGGTTAAAATTCGAAAGATTGTTAAACCCGCTTTCGTAAGAAATCTGCGACACCGACATTTTCCCATCCGTCAACAACCGGCAGGCATAACTGATACGCATATCGTTTACATACTGAGAAAGCGATTTTCCCGATTTTTCCTTAAAAAACCGGCAAAATGCAGCCGGGTGAAGGTTGGCGATTTCGGCAACTGTTTCGAGTTCAATTTTTCGCTGGTAGTTGGTGTTTAAGTATTGCATCACCTTGGTAAGCCGGTAATTCACAAAGGTTTGGCTTTCTTGAAGGTAAAGTTCACCTGCAAGCAGCCTGTATTCGCTGGTTTTAGCCATTTCCTGTAAAAGTTTTTGAAGGGCAATAATCCGGTCGAAACCACTTGTTTTGCCTACTTTAATAATTTTTTGGCTGATTTGCGATGAAAAACTTTTCTGGAAATAAACTCCTCGTGCCGACCTTTGCAACAAATCACCAATCAGTTGGTACTCTGGGTAGTTGTCAATTTCAGGTTTTAAAAAGTCAGATGGAAACTGAATTACCATGTATTTTACCCTGAGTTTTCCCCCGCTGTTCAGGTATTTTTCATCGCTGCGCCAGAAATGCGGTAGCGAACTTCCAACCATAACCAGTTCGCCAGGCCCGAATTCCTCAATATTGTCGGCAACGAAACGGGTTCCACTGCCTTCAGTTATATAAAGAATCTCAAACTCCGGATGAAAATGCCAGGGATAGGTAAAATGCGGCCTGTCGCAGAATTTGACTTTCACAGCCGAACGCCCGGGAAAATCGATATGTTCGTGCATTATCTTCATAGCCATTCACTTTTCTGTTGATTTACCTTGTTTTTATCAATTTCAGGCAATGTTTCAATATTAGTAAATTTGTTAACAGGGTACAAGTTGTTGCAAAAATAATACTGAATTTTAACACACGCGACGTATAAATTTGTAAGGAACTAAATTCGATAAAATGACGAACCAACAATGGGAACTGTTGTTAAAGACAGTTCATGGTGAAACGCCTGCGCGGCCTGTAACAGGTTTTATTGTCGATAGTCCCTGGATTCCGGGGTGGGCTGGTGTATCAACCTTGCAGTTTTATTCTTCCGAAGAAGTCTGGTTTCAGGCCCATAAAAAGGTCATTGAAACTTTTCCTGATATCATTTTCCTGCCTGGGTTCTGGTCAGAATTCGGGATGTGTACCGAACCCTCGGCATTTGGAGCCAAACTGGTGTGGAATAGCTACAACCTGCCACACGCCGACCGCATCATGAGCGATATTTCGGAAGCTGCCAACCTGAAAGTACCCAACCCGAAAACCGATGGATTGTTGCCTTTTGTGATTCAAAGACTGCTCAATTACCAGAACCCCATTAACGATATGGGGCACGAAATCAAGTTTGCCGTGGCGCGTGGCCCACTGAACATAGCCTCGTTTTTAATGGGAACCACTGAACTGATGATGGGTTTTATGATGGATACTGAGGGCAGTCACAAACTGCTTGACACCATTACCCGTTTTACGGTTGACTGGCTGCAATACCAGAAAGAAATGTTCCCATCGATTGAAGCGATGCTCGTTTTGGATGATATTGTTGGTTTTATCGGAGACGATGAATGCCGCGAATATGCAGTGCCTTATCTGAAGCGGATTTTCAGCGCTTTCGATTCAAAGCTGAACTTTTTTCATAATGATGCACAGGGGTTGATTTCAACTCCTTACCTGAAAGAAATGGGTGTTAACCTGTTTAATTTCAGCTTTGAACATAGTATGAGCGAAATCCGTGCACTGGCCGGGCCTGAGATTGCGCTGATCGGAAATCTGCCGCCACGCGATGTGCTGGCTGCAAAATCGCCGGAAGAAGTGCGGGCTGAGACCATTAAAATGGTAAAGGAGTTTGGTGATAAAAACCGGGTGATCTGGTCATGCGGAGGAGGAATGCCGCCGAACGTAACCACTGAAAACATTCTGGCGTTTAAACAGACAATTGATGAGGAAGTTCCTCTTTTGTAAAATGTTATTTTGCGCTCTCGGCGATAAACATTGCGCTCTTTGCGTTTGAATTTCTTCAACTGTAAAGATCACAAAGAATTCACGAAGTACGCAAGGGAAAAAACCGATAGAAAATGAAATTCATAAATATAGTTGCTTTAGTTTTTTGTTCAAGCTTGCTCTATTCCCAGGAGCGGGCAAAATTCACGGTGAAAATTGAAAGCGACAGGATTGACGCCCCGGTTTCCGTATCGCTTGACAACCTGAATTATAATACTGACAAAGGAAGTCTGACGTTGTACGAAATCACATCCACCGGCGAAGTTTTGGTACAAAGTCAGCTCGAACCGGGTTACTCTGCCCGTTTGTGGTTTGTGTTAAATGGGGTTTCAAAGAAGAACTCTGAGCGGAAATTTGTATTGAAACTTGAAAATCAGCAAGCTGAAAATCATCCTGTAAAACTGAAAAAAGACTATCGCGACCTGAGCCTGATCGAAGATGGCAAGCCGGTGCTGAATTACAGGTTTGGGATGACTTATCCACCCGATACCATCAATACATTATTTAAACGTTCCGGGTTTATCCATCCTCTCTGGTCTCCGGGAGGAGAAGTTTTGACAAGGATCCAGGCTCCCGACCATTACCACCATTACGGAATCTGGGGCCCCTGGACCAAAACCACCATCGAGGGACGGGCAGTTGATTTCTGGAATCTTTATTCAGGCGAAGGAACCGTAAAGTTTGCCGGTTTCCTTTCGGAAACAGAGGGAGCTGTTTACAGCGGATTTGCAGCTTTGCAGCAACATATCGACTTCGGTACAAAGGGTGAGGACCAGATTGCGATGAATGAAATTCTGGATGTGCGCGTTTTGAGTGCCGGTAAAGGAGTGTGGATTATCGATTACACCACATCGCTGAACAGTCCGCTGAAAAACGGAATCATGCTCGATGCGTATCGTTACGGCGGTGGTGTGGGTTTCAGGGCAACTGAAAAGTGGAACAAAGACAATTGTTCAGTGCTGACCTCGGACGGCAAAACCCGGGCTGACGCCGACGGTTCGTTTGCCCGCTGGTGTATTGTGGAAGGCGAATCGGCCGTTAAAGAAGGCCGTTCAGGAATTTTGTTTCTGAGCCATCCTTCAAACAGGATGCATCCTGAACCCATGCGCGTTTGGCCACTCGATGCCAATGGCGGACGCGGCGATATGTATTTCGAATTTGTTCCCATCCGGCACGTTGACTGGAAAATTGACCCAAAGAAAAATTATACGTTGAAATACAGACTGGTGGTTTTCGATGGGAAAATGGATGCCGCCACTGCCGAGATGTACTGGAACAGTTTTGCCAATAACCCGGTTGTTGTTATGGATAGATAAATAAGTAAATTTCGATTAATTATAAATGCTGAAAAAATGAAGAAGATTCTGGTAACTATTGCGGCTTTTCTTTGGGTTGTAATCGTAAATGCTCAGCTTAAAGAATTTGCCTGTACCCCGGAATGGGTGCAAAAAATTGAAAAAATTGCCCCTGCGAAACCGGCCGTTCAGCCCAAAAAGGAAAGAAAGATATTGATATTCGACAAATTTACCGGATTTGACCACTGGGTAGTTCCACATACCACCGAGGTTATCCGATTGTTGGGTGAAAAAACCGGTGCGTATAAAGCCGATGTCTGCAAAGACCTTTCGTTTTTTGAACCCGGTAAACTGAAAGAATACGATGCGGTTGTTTTAAACAATAATTGCTCTGTTGGTCCCCGTCGCGATCAGATTCTCGACATGCTTGATGAAGACAAAAGTTTAACCGAAGAACAAAAGGTTAAAAAAGCTGCGGAACTCGAGAATAATCTGATTGAGTATGTAAAAAAGGGAGGAGGATTAATGGTTGTTCACGGAGCAATCGTTATGCAGAATAATTCGATGCCTTTCAGCGAAATGGTTGGGGGCAGTTTTGATTATCACCCGCCGCAGCAGGAAGTTACCCTTGAAATTGCCGAGCCCGGACATCCTTTAACTGAAGCTTTCGAAGGCAAACCATTTGTTCATGTTGATGAACCTTACTTGTTTAATAAAGCCTACACGCAGAAAAATTTCAGGCCCCTGCTTTATATGGATACCGATAAATTAACAAAAAAAACAAAACCTATCGACGAAAAAATTAAGTACGTTTCGTGGATAAAACGATTCGGGAAAGGGCATGTTTTTTATGTATCGCCTTCTCACAATGCACAAAGTTTTGAAGATCCCCGCTTATTGAAATTTTATCTGAATGGGGCCCAGTATGTATTGGGTGATTTTAAATGTGACGACTCGCCGGTAAAAAAT
>JBBIPU010000040.1:5331-23768 GCA_037442685.1 Draconibacterium sp.
TGGGGCCCAGTATGTATTGGGTGATTTTAAATGTGACGACTCGCCGGTAAAAAATAAATAAAACTTAAACTGATAAATCTATGAAACGAAGAACTTTTTTACGGAATGCAACGGCTGCAACAGCCGGAGCCATTGTGATCCCGACCATTGTACCGTCGTCGGTATTCGGGAAAAATGCACCAAGCAATACCATTCAATTAGGGCAAATCGGGTGTGGGCGTATTGCACGTTCACATGATATGGATGCGCTGTTCAGGTACGAAAATGCCCGTTTTGTTGCAGTCTGCGACCTTGACAAAAACAGGCTGGCTGATGGTAAAAAATTAGTGGAAGATGTTTACAACAGAAAATATGGCAGCAACCAGGCTGTTGATGTGAAAATGTATGACGATTACAAGGAAATGCTGCTCAGGCCCGATATCGATGCAGTTGTAATCAGTACGCCCGACCATTGGCATTCGCAGCCGGCAATTGAAGCCGCTCTGGCCAAAAAGGATATTTATCTTCAGAAACCCACCTCGCTGACTGTTACTGAAGGACGCCTGCTGAGTGATATTGTAAAACGACAGGGTGTTATTTTGCAGGTTGGCACACAACAGCGTTCCGATGCTCAGTTCAGGGTGGCAGCAGAATTGGTGCGCAACGGAAGGATCGGAAAACTTCACACAGTAAAAATAGGTTTGCCGGGTGATCCATCGGGTCCGGTTTTCGAAAAAATGCCGGTTCCAGCCTCGCTGAATTTTAATATGTGGCTGGGTTCAACACCCGAAATTGAGTACACCGAACAATTGGTACACCCGCAAAAAGGATACGATCGCCCAGGTTGGTTGCGGCACGAAAATTACGGCGCCGGAATGATCACAGGCTGGGGACAGCATCATTACGATTCGGCTGCCTGGGGAATGAATACTGAATACACCGGCCCTGTTTCAGTGCAGGCTGTTGCCCAATTCCCGAAATATGGAAGCTGGAATGTTCATGGCGATTTTATGGTGAAACACGAATACGAAAACGGAATCACCGTTTACACAAGTGGCGGTTTCCCGAACGGTATCCGGTATGAAGGAACCGAAGGCTGGATTTTTGTGACCCGGGGTGCTTACCGTGCTACAGCCAGCGACCCGATTCCGTCTGGTGCCACCAAAGCGCTCGATGCAAGCGATCCGAAAATTCTGGAATCAAAAATCGGAGAAAACGAAATTCATTTATACGTCAGTAAGGAACAGCACGGAAACTGGCTCGACTGCATTAAATCGCGCCAGGAACCCATTTCTCCGGTTGAAATTGGTCACAGAGCCTGCACGGTTTGTCTGATCAGTCATATTGCCATGAAAATACCGGGTGTCCTGAACTGGAATCCGAAAACCGAGAAATTCATCGGTAACGATTTGGCAAACTCGATGCTGAGCAGGCCACAGCGGAAACCGTATGGTACAAGCTATATTAAAATTTAAGATGAATTTCCTGATATTCAGATTACTATTGTTGGTCAGTAACCATTCGTTGAATTTGAACCAATATTTTCGACAGAAAAAAGTAAATTTGTTGTCAAACCAGAAATCATAAACAAAGGTTGAAAATGAATAAAATTTCGATGGCAGTAATAGCTGGAATCATATTATCTTCCTGCGGGGGCGGAGGAAATAAACCGACTCAAACCGCAATTAATAAGATTGGTTTTACAGGGGCAAAAGGTGAGGTAAAAATCATGACCCTCGATCCGGGGCATTTCCATGCTGCACTGGTTCAGAAATCGATGTACGAACAGGTGGATTCCACGGTTTATGTTTATGCCCCTGACGGGCCTGATCTTGAAGCTCATCTCGCATTAATTAACAGTTATAACACACGGGCCGAAAATCTAACTGCCTGGAAAGAAAAGGTTTACCGTGGACCCGATTTCTTTGAAAAAATGCTGAGCGAAAAACCCGGGAATGTAATGGTAACTGCCGGAAATAACGCAAAAAAAACAGAATACATCCTGAAAACTATTGAAGCAGGAATCAATGTGCTGGCTGATAAACCAATGGTAATCACTCCTGAGGAGTTTCCGAAACTCGAACAGGCATTTCAGGTTGCTGCTGAAAAAAAGGTGCTTTTGCTTGATATTATGACCGAACGTCATGAAATCACCACCATTTTGCAACGCGAACTTTCAAAAAGGACTGATGTATTCGGAACATTACAAACCGGAACACCTGATGAACCAGCCATTACAAAAGAAAGTGTGCACCATTTTTCGAAAATGGTTTCGGGCAATCCGCTCAAACGTCCGGCCTGGTTTTTCGATACCAAACAACAGGGCGAAGGCATCGTGGACGTAAACACCCATTTGGTTGACCTGATTCAGTGGGAAGCTTTTCCTGAAGTAATCCTTTCAAAATCGGATGTTGAAATTATTTCGGGAAAACGCTGGACTACCGACCTGACTCCAGAAATGTTTAAAAAAGTCACCGGGCTCGACCAATATCCCGATTTCCTGAAAAAAGACGTAGTTGACGGAACATTAAAAGTGTACAGCAATGGTGAAATTGTTTACAAACTGAAAGGTATTTATGCAAAAGCTTCGGTTACCTGGAATTTTGAAGCGCCTGAAGGTGGCGGCGACACGCACTATTCAATCATGCGGGGGTCCAATTGCAATATAGTAATAAAGCAAGGCGCCGAACAGGGCTACAAACCAACTTTGTACATCGAGGCAACTGCCGGAAGCGATGCTGCTTTGGAAGCCAACCTGAAAAAAGCCGTTAACGAAGATTTTCAGGCAGCTTATCCTGGAATCAAACTTGTGAAACAAGCCGATAAACTTTGGATGGTTGAAATTCCTGATCGTTATAAAGTAGGACACGAAGCCCATTTCGGACAGGTCACACAGGATTTCCTGCAATATTTGATAGACGGCAAACTGCCTGATTGGGAAGTGCCCAATATGATTGTGAAATATTATATTACCACCGAAGGGCTGAAAGCTGCATTGAAATAATTGATATAAGGAATATCGAATAAGAAATAAGAAAGTATTTGCCATAACTTCCTGATTTTTTATTTCTTATTCGGTGTTTTAAATTTCTGGTTATCGTACAATTCTGTTCCTGTACTGCCGGGGCGAAATGCCCATCCTTTTTTTAAAATCTTTGGTGAAATAATAGGGATCGGAGTAACCCAGAGAAAAGGATATTTCTTTTACTTTTTGTCGCGTGAAATCAAGAAATTCGCAAGCTTTAACAATTTTTAAATGAGAAAAATAAGTCAGTGGCGAATAATTGGTTTCCTTCCTGAAAATGGTTGTAAAATAAGTTGGTGAGAAACCTGCCTCTTCCGAAATCTGTGCGAGTGAGAGCTTTTTCCCCAGGTTTTTATTCATGTAATCAATCGACCTTCTGATCACCGGATTTGCTTCTTCCTCCAAATCATCACTGGTTCTGTTGGCAAACAGAAAAGTAGCCAGTAAATGCCCGAAACAAAAGTTTACATATTCAAGTTTTTCATTGTGATATCCTTTCGACAGGTTGTTAAAAATCTCGTCGAAAAGCATTTCCCTGTTGGCTACCCTGTTATTTACCGACGGAATCAGATTCCTCACCACTGCAAATTCGTTTTCCAATAATGTTGTATTACTCCCGTTAAAATGCGCCAGAAAAAGTCTTGTGTTATTGTTGATTACGGAGTAAAACTTAAATTTTTCCCATTTTTTAATAATGATGTACTGTTCTCCGGAAACTGGCACCTGCTCCCCGGAGAACATTGCAATTCCGCTGCCCTTTGAGCAATAAACCAGCAAATAATTTTCCATTTTTTTCTCCTGATTCCAGATGGTTCCCTGTTCAACCTCCAGTTCACCAATTTCTGTGAAATACAAACCACGGGTAAGCGGATTCAGTTTTTGCTCTTCAACAAGAGGTAACGGAATTTTAAAGTATCTTATTTCCTTCATAATCAGTAATTATCTGTTTTCAAAAAGCATCTGGCAATTAAATCTGAAAATGCATTTGCTCATTACTCAAATCTGAAAATCGTTGTACTGTAAAAGTAATATTTTCCATCTTTTTCAAAGAAAATACTATTTTTTGTCATTACCGGTTTGATACTTTTGTGAAGCAACTTAAAACCAAATCAAAAAAAATATGAACGAATTATTACAGAAAATTGCCGATTGTGTCGAATTCGGAAAAATCAATAAAGCAGCACCTTACCCACCTCAAATGAAGGGACAGGATGGGGCAGACGAGTTAACCCGGCAGGCTCTTGATGAGGGAGTTAAAGCTCAGGAAATCCTTACTTCGGGTTTGATGGTGGGAATGGAAAAAGTAGGGATCAAATTCAGGGAAAACAAGGTGTTTGTGCCACAGGTTCTCATGTCGGCCAAAGCGATGAGCACCGCAATGATTCATTTGAAACCTTATTTTCTGACCGGTGAAGTAAAACAAAAGGGCACATTGATTATTGGCACTGTTGAAGGCGACCTGCACGATATTGGTAAAAACCTGGTTGCCATGATGGTGGAAGGAAACGGCTGGAAGGTGGTTGACCTTGGTACCGACGTAAAAGCTGAACAATTTGTTGCTGCCGTTAAAGAACATGAAAATGCTTTTGTGGGCTTGTCGGCGTTGCTGACTACCACAATGGTGAATATGGAAAAAATTACCAAAGCTGTCAAGGAAGCTGTTCCGGGTGCAAAAGTGGCTGTGGGTGGCGCTCCGGTTACCGACGATTTCAGAAAGAAAATTGGCGCCGATGCATATTCTGCCGACCCGCAGGGACTGGTGGAATACCTGAATGCGAATATCTGAGTACTGAGATGGTGAGATTTGAGTATTAAGGGAAAAAGAAAATACTTGGATAAGTATCTCATTTAATAAAAGTTACAGCAGCTTATTTCTTTGAAATTTAGTAATTTGGGGAATAGATTTCTCTGAAAAGGGAATGGTTTATATTGAATGGAAAGTTTTCATCAGCTCTTAATTTCTTGATTTCACTCGATTTTATAAGGTTCATAAAATAAATCTCATTTCCATCATTGTTGTCATTTCGAACCTGAGGTACGAGGGAGAGAAATCTGTTTCTTTTGAAGAGATTTCTCCTCATTCTTCGTCGAAATGACAGTCATATAAAATCTAAATTATGAAAGGATTGGAATTATTAAAAAAAGCTTTCGCGCTTAAACCTATTGAACGGGTACCATGGGTACCATTTGTGGGAGTACACGGGGGTTTTATAACAGGAGTTGATGCTGAAACATACCTGAAATCGGCAGAAAAAATTGTGGCTGGCATCAGCAAAGCCATCGAAGATTATAAGCCCGATGGAATTCCCGTTATTTTCGATTTGCAACTTGAGGCTGAAATACTTGGCTGTCAGCTGCAATGGGCGCCACACAATCCGCCGGCTGTAATTTCGCATCCACTGGCTGAAGGCGTTCTTTTAAATAATTTGAGAATTCCGGAAATTTCGGACGGCAGGATTCCGGTGATGGTTGACGCTGTAAAGCAGCTCAGGGAAAAATATCCTGAAATTGCGTTGTACGGACTGATTACCGGCCCATTTACACTGGCGCTTCACCTGATTGGTACCGACATTTTCATTAAACTTTTTGAAGCTCCGGACGAGGTGAACGAAGTAATGGATTTTTGCACAAAAGTCGGGCTGAAAATGGCGGAATACCTGATGGAAGCCGGGTGCGACGTGATTGCGGTGGTTGACCCGATGACCAGCCAGATTGATCCGCTGACTTTTGAAACTTTTGTAACACCGTATGTTTCCGGAATTTTTGACGACATCCGGAAAAAGGGAAAACTCAGTTCGTTTTTTGTCTGTGGACACGCCCAGCAAAATATTGAGGCGATGTGCGATTGCCGGCCCGACAATGTTTCGATTGACGAAAATATTCCACTTGATTTTGTAAAGGAGATTGCCCTGAAAAAGGGAATCAGTTTTGGCGGTAACCTGAAACTGACAGTGGTTTTGCTGATGGGTAACGAGGATGACTGTCGCGAACATGCGCTCGAATGCCTCGACCTGGGAGGGAAAACCGGATTTATTCTGGCCCCGGGTTGCGACTTGCCTATGGAAACTCGGCCTGCCAACATCAAAGCTGTTACCGAACTGGTGCATGACCCCTACAAACAGGATGTGGTGCGCGAACTCGAGAAACGTGAAAACAGTCTTGAGGTTTTTAACATGCGCGATTACGGACAGGCCGACAAAGTAATTGTGGACATCATCACCCTCGACTCTGAGTCGTGCGCGCCGTGTCAATACATGGTGGAAGCAGTTAAAAAAGTGGCGCCCCAGTTCGAAGGGGTGGTAGAGTGGCGCGAACATGCCATCAAAAAAATGGACGCGGTTACTTTCATGTCGTCGTTAATGGTGAAAAACATCCCCACAATCTGCATCGATGGAAAAATAGCATTTGTATCGCAAATACCACCGAAAGGCGATTTGATTGCCGCTATTCAGAAACGGATAAATGAAAAACTAAAGCTGAAAATCAGATCAAAACGAAGTGAAATACTGATTCTGTGTAATGAAAAAAGTGAATGTATCCAACTAAATGAAAAAATTCAGCGTGCAATAACCGAGTTAGGAAAAGATGTGGAAGTGAAGATAATTTCTGATAAACCGCAAATGGCTGCTTTTGGCGTTGTAAACGGGCCGGCTGTAATTACTGTAAATTACAAACTGAAATCGGAAGGCACCGAACCATCGCTCGATGTAGTGAAAGAGTGGATAAAAGAATTGTAGGATTTTTGTAAATTAGCAGCAAATATTTCTTCAAATGGCTGACAAATATCAAATCATGCATGCCTTAAAGGAATTGCTTTCTGAAAAACTGGGCGATAATCTGAAAGAAGTCATTCTTTTTGGGTCACAGGCTTATGGTGGAGCTCATGAATATTCAGATTATGACTTTTTAATTATCCTGAAGGAGAAACCGGACTGGAAATTGAAGAGGAAGATTTCCGAATATTGTTATGAAATTGACCTTCAATATGAGGTATTTACTGATGTCCATATACTCGCGGAGGAAGAATTAACTCAGTTACGGGGACGACAACCTATTTTTCAAACAGCACTTAAAAAAGGAATCCGTGCATGACTTTAGCTGACGAAGAAAAAAAATCTCTTATTATTTATCGTTTAAAACAGACAGATGAAGCTGTCGAATCAGCAGAAATTTTGTTGGCGAATTGCAAATTTGCTGCTGCCATTAATCGTATCTACTATGCCGTTTTTTACAGTTTGATGGCTTTAGCATTAAAATCGGGCTTTAAAACTTCAAAACATTTACAACTTATTGGTTGGTTTAATAAAACATATATAAGAACTGGTTTAATCAGTCAGGATTTAGGAAGAATTTTAAAGAACTGTTATGAATATCGTAAAAAAGCAGATTACGACTCCTTTGTTAAATTTGAGAAAATTGATATTGAGGTATTATTAAATGAAATGAATAAATTCATAACCTCCATTAAAAAATATATTGAAACAAACTATAATGGGAAAAATACTCGACCTGATAAAAACAGGCAAAATCCTTGTCTCTGATGGCGCCTGGGGTACATTTTTACAGCAAAAGGGAATGCAACCCGGCGAATGCCCCGAGGAATGGAACCTTTCACACCCCGATGAGGTGTTTGATATTGCAAAAAGTTACATCGAGGCCGGTGCCGATATGATTGAAACCAACAGTTTTGGCGGTACAGTTTTTAAGGTTGAAAAATACGGGCTGGGCGACAAGGTTTTTGAGCTGAACAAAGCTGCTGCCGAAATCAGCCGGAAAGCTGCCTGCGACAAGTTTGTAATTGGTTCGGTTGGCCCGACAGGCAAAATTCTGATGATGGGCGACGTAACTGAAGAAGAAATGTACAACGCCTTTGCCGAACAGGTTAAAGGCCTCGAAGCCGGCGGGGTGGATGCAATAATGATTGAAACCATGACCGACCTGGATGAAGCCCGCATTGCCATTCAGGCTGCTCGTGAAAATACCGATTGCGAAGTTTTCTGCACCATGACTTTTGAAAAGACCGTTCAGGGCGAATACCGAAGTATGATGGGAGTTTCACCAACCGAAATGGTGGAAACCCTTGTGGCCGCTGGTGTGCAGGTAATTGGCGCCAACTGCGGAAATGGCATTGCCGGAATGGTCGATATCGTAAAAGAAATCAGAAAAGCCGATGCCAGTATTCCTGTTCTGGTTCATGCCAACGCTGGAATGCCGCATTACCACGACGGACAAACCATTTACCCGGAGTCACCCGATGAAATGGCGGCACTGATCCCCAAAATTATTGCAGCAGGAGCTAATGTTGTTGGAGGATGTTGCGGTACCACGCCGGGGCATATTTGCCGGGTGAGGGAAACTGTGGATAAAATGTAAAAATCACCCCGGCTAAAGCCGACCCCTCCTGAAAACAGGAGGGTAGCGGGTAAAGTGGTTGAACTGAAAAAACAGCAAATAAATGTACCAATCAACTCCTCCCCTGTTTTCAGGGGAGATGCCGCAGGCAGAGGGGTATTTTACTTGTTTACAGGGGAGATGCCGAAGGCAGAGGGGTAAAAAGAGAAACAATGCAAAAAATACCATTCCATATTATCTCCGGTTTTCTTGGAAGTGGTAAAACCACTTTTCTGAAACGGATTATTGAAAAATATGCCGGCGAGTTTAAAATTGGTATTATTCAGAATGAATTTGCACCCGCCAATATCGACGGGGCAGAGCTGAAAAGCAGAGGAAAAGATTTTCAACTACTCGAAATCAATAACGGCTCGGTGTTTTGTGTTTGCCTGCTGGGAAATTTTGTGCGTTCGCTCGAAAAATTTATCGATGAACACCATCCTGAAATGCTGATAATTGAAGCCTCTGGTTTATCAGATACCACTTCTGTGGCCGAGGTGGTTTCTTCGGGTTCACTTGCCGGTAAAATTTTTCTGGCTTCGAACTGGTGCATTGTCGATGCCCAGAACTTTGCAAAGGTTGGTTTAATGAAACAACGTGTTTTGCATCAACTCCGGATGGCAGATGTTGTGGTGATCAACAAAACCGATTTAACACCTGAAGGAACAACCTCAGTCAGGGAAGAGATTAAAAAGGCCAATCCTTTTGCGCAAATCAGGGAATCGGTTTTTTGTGATATTGATTTTGAAACAGGAAATCAGGCATTGAACAAATTTTATTTTGGAGAAATGAAAGCGCTGGCCCGACCCGATGTAAATTCAATGGTAATAAAAAGCAACCGCAAAGTTTCGAAATCTTCTCTCGAACTGTTTTTGAACGATTGGTCGCCAAAAGCCTACCGGATAAAAGGTTACATCAACCTGAAAAACGGGAAAACAGCCGCTGTGCAATGTACCATGAGCAGCACTTTAATTATTGAGATGGCAAATGATTTTGGTGTAAATGAATTAATTGCAATCAGCGACCAGTTCAGTTTACACGAATGGAACAAGGCATTCAGGGAAATGAATTAAAAGGATTGCCGGTTATTGGTTTTTTTAAGTATCAGAGCAGGTTTTAAAAGATTTGTGACATTTGCGTACGACGCGTGAGTGATTGAAGCGGTTACCCCGCAGCAGGCAAGGGAAAATAGCGGGAGATGCGAGGAGTAAGAGCGGAAAGCACGACCCTGCGGGAAGATCTCAACAAGGGAAGGGACACGCCCTGATAAAAATATCTGGTTTAAAAACCAAAATGATAAAACTGAGTCGGAATGAACTTAGAATAAGTATAAATTAACTATTTTAGTATTTATGTGTTGGGATAAATTTCACGTTATTCTACATTTGTATTTTTCAAAATTCAAAATTTATAAACAATAATTTATATGAGTAAATTCTTAACGACATCAATTGGCCAGAAATTCCTGATGAGTCTCACAGGGCTTTTTCTGGTAATGTTTATCGGTGTCCATCTTACCGTTAACTTATTTTTGATATTCGACGACAGTGGCGAGCTATTTAATAAAGGAGCCCATTTTATGACAACAAATCCGTTGGTTAAAATTATGGAACCCTTGCTGGGCCTGGGTTTTATGATTCATATTATTTGGTCGTTTTATCTTGAGTACCAGAATTACAAAGCCCGTCCGGTAAAATATACTGTTCGAAAGGCTGGCGAATCCAGTTCCTGGGCTTCGCGCAATATGCTGGTTTTGGGAGCTTTGGTGCTTGTTTTTCTTGTAATGCACCTTATCGACTTCTTTTATGTTATCAAATTCAAACCTCACGAAATGGCCAAAGCAATGGTAAGCGGTATTGAAATGGAAGACACCTACACACTTGTTGCCGGGTTGTTTAAAACAAACGTGGTGTACTGTATCCTGTATGTTTTTGGAGGTATTTTGTTGGGTATTCATCTGTCCCACGGTTTCTGGTCGGCTTTTCAAACGTTGGGTCTGAGCAACAAAAACTGGTTGACACGACTGCAGTTTATCGGGAAAATTTATGCATTCATCATTGCCATTGGTTTCTCGGTTATCCCGCTTTATTTCCTTCTTAAGTTTTAATCTGAAAGATATTTCGTTATGAGCATATTAAATTCTAAAATACCGGAAGGCCCCTTGGCCGAAAAATGGAGCCGCCACAAAGGAGCCATTAAAGTTGTGAGTCCGGCCAACAAGCGCAAACTCGAAATTATTGTTGTCGGAACCGGTTTAGGTGGCGCCTCTGCAGCCGCTTCATTAGGTGAACTCGGCTACAATGTAAAATCATTTTGTTACCAGGACAGCCCACGCCGTGCGCACTCCATTGCTGCACAGGGTGGTATCAATGCAGCCAAAAACTACCAGAACGACAACGACTCGGTTTACCGTCTTTTCTACGATACCATCAAAGGTGGCGACTACCGTGCCCGCGAAGCTAACGTTTATCGTCTGGCAGAAGTATCGCCCAATATCATCGACCAATGCGTTGCACAGGGTGTTCCGTTTGGACGCGAATACGGTGGTTTGCTTTCAAACCGCTCTTTTGGTGGCGTGCTTGTAAGCCGTACGTTTTATGCCCGCGGACAAACCGGCCAGCAGTTGCTGATTGGCGCTTACCAGGCGCTGAACCGCCAGATTGCGCTGGGCTCGGTGCAAATGTACAGCCGTCACGAAATGCTCGATTTAGTGGTGATTGACGGGAAAGCCCGCGGTATTATTGCCCGCGACCTGGTAACCGGAAAAATCAAACGTTTTGGCGCCCACGCTGTAGTGATTGCCACTGGCGGTTACGCAAACGTTTTCTTCCTTTCTACCAATGCAATGGGAAGCAACGGATCGGCAGCCTGGCAGTGCTATAAAAAAGGAGCATTCTTCGCCAACCCGTGTTATGTGCAGATTCACCCCACCTGTATTCCCGTACATGGCGACCAGCAATCGAAACTCACTTTAATGTCGGAGTCGCTGCGTAACGATGGACGTGTTTGGGTTCCGAAGAAAAAAGAAGATGCCGTTAAATTGCAGAAAGGCGAAATCGGCCCCAATGATATTAAAGAAGAAGACCGCGATTTTTATCTCGAAAGAAGATACCCTTCGTATGGAAACCTTGTGCCCCGCGACGTGGCCTCGCGTGCAGCCAAAGAACGCTGCGATGCAGGTTTTGGCGTAAACGGCGAAGGAAAAGCTGTTTTCCTCGACTTTAAATATTCCATCGAAAGATTGGGTAAGAAAGTAATTGAAGCCCGGTACGGAAACCTGTTCCAGATGTACGAAAAAATTACCGACCAGGATCCGTACAAAGTGCCAATGATGATTTACCCTGCAATTCATTATGTCATGGGCGGAACCTGGGTCGATTACAACCTGATGACCTCAGTTCCGGGATTGTATGCCATCGGTGAGGCCAATTTCTCTGATCACGGCGCTAACCGTTTGGGTGCATCGGCGCTGATGCAGGGTTTGGCAGATGGCTATTTTATTCTGCCTTACACCATTGGCGATTATCTGGCCAACGAAATCATGGTGCCAAAAATCAATACGAATGCACTTGAATTTGAAGCTGCCGAGAAAGAAGTTATGGGTAGAATTGACAAACTGTTCAGCATAAAAGGAACAAAACCGGTTGATTATTTCTACAAAAAGCTGGGGCATATTATGTGGGATTATGTAGGAATGAGCCGCAATGCCGAAGGTTTGAAAAAAGCAATTGCACTGATTAACGAAACCCGCGAAGAGTTCTGGGAAAATGTAAAAGTTACCGGCGTGAAGGACAACCTGAACCCGGAACTTGAAAAAGCCGGCCGTGTTGCAGATTTCTTTGATATTGGCGAACTGATAGCCCGCGACGCGCTGAACCGCAACGAATCGTGTGGCGGCCATTTCCGTGAAGAATCGGCTACCGAGGAAGGCGAAGCAAAGCGTGACGATGAAAACTATGCCTATGCTGCCTGCTGGGAATATAAAGGAGAAGGTAAAGAACCTGTTTTGCATAAGGAAGATTTGAAATTTGAAAATATCAAGCTTTCGCAACGCTCTTACAAATAAAAGTACAGAGTAGTTAGTACAAAGTAGTTAGTACTGAGAAGAATAAAACTAAATAATTTTCAAAAATGCATAAGTTTAAGGAATTAAAAGTATGGAAGAAAGGAAGAGAGCTGGTAAAGAGCATTTACCTTGCTATTCATAATTTTCCGAAAGAAGAACTTTTTGGCATTACATCTCAAATGAGAAGAAGTGCTGCTTCGATTCCGACAAATATTGCCGAGGGATGTGGCAGAAATACCGATTCCGATTTGAACAGATTTTTTGACATTGCCAACGGCAGTGCATACGAATTGGAAACTTTAGTAATTCTATCTTATGATTTAGAGTACTTTTCAAAGGAAGATTTTGAATTTTTTGATGGAAAGTTGAATGAAATTCAGAGAATGATTTTTGGTTTTAAACAATCACTTAATTTAAATTCCAAATACTGATTTTTGAAACGTACTCAATACTAAATACTCAATACTAATTACTAAATACTCAAATCTTTTAATCTAAAAATCTGAATAAAATGGCTGATAAAATTCTTAAAAAACTGAATATAAAAGTCTGGAGACAAAACCGGGCTACCGAAAAAGGCAAATTCGAAACCTACACCATCGAAAATATTTCGCAGGGTTCATCTTTCCTTGAAATGATGGATATTCTGAACAACGAACTCATTGAAAAGGGAATCGACCCGATTGCTTTTGACCACGACTGCCGCGAAGGTATTTGCGGAACCTGCAGTTTGTTTGTAAACGGCCGTCCACACGGACCGGACACCGAAGTTACAACCTGCCAGTTGCACATGCGCAAATTCAGCGAAGGCGAAACCATTACGGTTGAACCCTGGCGTTCAAGGGCATTTCCTGTAATCAAAGATCTTATCGTCGATCGTTCGGCTTTCGATAAAATTCTGCAGGCTGGTGGTTTTGTTTCTGTAAATACTGGCGGTGTTCCCGACGGAAATGCCATCCCGATTTCGTACGAAGACGCCGAGGAAGCTATGGATGCAGCAGCCTGTATTGGTTGTGGCGCCTGTGTGGCTGCCTGCAAAAACTCGTCGGCTATGCTGTTTGTTTCGGCAAAGGTTTCGCACCTTGCCAAATTGCCACAGGGACGGATTGAAGCTAAAAAACGTGCCAAAAACATGATTTCCAAAATGGACGAACTGGGATTTGGAGGCTGCACCAACACCGGAGCCTGCGAAGCCGAATGCCCTAAAAGCATTTCGATTGTAAATATTGCAAGGCTTAACAGGGAATTTTTAATAGCCAAAATGAGCGAATAAATTTCTGAAAATATGTTGTTCCAGAAAAGCCTTCCGGGTTGCCGGAAGGCTTTTTTTTGAAAAAATAATTGACATTAAATTGTGAATAAGTAAATAGGCGAACAAAATAAATCGTACACCGGATTTATTAAATTCGCAAAAACTATTGAAGATATGCCATACAGACGTTTGCCAACCACTGATAAAGCGAGAACAAGGGCTTTGGAAGCTGCATTGCAGAAAGTAGCGTTTAAAAATGGAAAAGTTGCAATTTCAGCAAAAACAATAGAGGAGCTTCAAACAGTAAAAAGCAAATTCGAAAATCTGCTTAAACATTATGAAATGAATATTCAGATACAGGCAGAAAAGTATCATGAATACAAAGCAGCAATGGAAAAAGCCAGGATGTATGTTTCGCATTTTATCCAGGTTTTATATCTAACTTCGGAACGTGGCGAAATAAACGGCGGCATCAAATATTACGGACTGGATGAATTCGATGGCAAAGTTCCGCCTTTAAACAATGAAGAGGAAATTCTGTTTTGGGGGAATAAGGTAGTTGAGAGTGAACAGAAAAGAATACAAAACGGTGGAAGTGCAATTTACAATCCGTCAATTGCTTTGGTCCGCATTAAAGTTGAAGCATTCAAAGACGCAGCCATTTTTCAGCAAAACCTGAAGAAAAATACAGTCCGCACTTACAAAGCAATGCAGGAACTGCGAAAGACAACCAATGATTTTATCAGCCAGTTGTGGACCGAAATTGAGGAGGGAATTGATACTGATAATCCAAAACACAAAAGACAGGTTGCACAGGAATATGGTATTGTTTACGTTTTCCGCAGAAAAGAAAAGAAAAAGTTAACAGACAAAGAACTTCAGCGCGATTTGCTTTTTGATTTTGCGTAAACAGATAATTGCCAGTCGTTTTTTAATAATTATTCAATTCCCGGTTAACAGGATCATTCTCCCTTTTAATAAGCAGTAAAAATATAGAAACAAGAACCAGACTGATGGCAGCCAGGTAGTAACTGTCGGCAGTTGAACCAATCTCTTCCAACTCAGGTTTTAATACATTTTTATCGACTAAATACATTAATACCACCGCAATCCCATTGTTAAAAAAATGTGCCACTATCGGCAGCCAGATCGATCCGCTCCATACCAGCAAATATCCAAACAAAACACCTAAAAGCATTCGTGGAATAAAACCATAAAACTGCATGTGAAGCGCACTGAAAAGTATGGCAGAGATCCAGATTCCCCAGTGAAAATTCCCGGTCCATTTGGTGAATATCCGCTGAATAACTCCCCTGAAAAGTAATTCTTCACCGATCGCCGGCAAAAATGCAATCATAAAAACATTAAAAATTAATCCTCCGAAAGTTTCAACTTTTAAGAAAGCGTCCGTGAGTTCAGCCGCATTATCTTCTGCATTTTTCATCCATTGTTCCAAACCCGACAACCACTCCGGCAGCTTCATGTTTGAATTGATTTCACCAAGAAAATTGATCAAAGGGGAAGCGGCAAAACTAATTACCAGTACTAAAAACACAGAAGCAAAATTCACAGATTTATTCAGTGACAGGTATTCTGCGATATTCCCGTTAAATAACCAGCCAAGAATAAACGGCGGCACCACAAATACACCAACTGATTGAATCACCTGGAAGTACTTCAATATCATGATACCTTCGGGATTATTTAAACTATCAATGCCTGGAAGGTTTAACATTGCATCAAGACCAAAGAAAGGGATGGCAATTATTATTGAAACAACAATGAAAGCCAGAAAACTCGCTATTACAACAAATATTGAAAACATGAGCTGGGAAAATGGTTTCATTTCCCTGAATGCAGTAAATGCCATAAAATCTGATTTCTGATAAAGTTAAAATAAAAGGAATCGAAAGAAAAAAAGTGACTGATTGAGATAGATTGAGACTGGTTGATACTTTTTGAGATTGATTGTGATTTGTTGTGATTAGTTAAAGTGAAAGATTTTAATTTTACTCACTCCTGTCAATCTTAATTAATTTCTATCAATCACTATCAATCTCCATTAATCACATTTAATCTCTCTTATTCCCTGTCTCTCTCCTCTAATCTCTCCCTTTTCACTTCAATTATTCCCTAATTTCCCTGATTTTAATATTGCGGAACATCGTCAGTCCACCGTGATCCTGAAGTCCGATATGACCTGATTTTGCCTCTCCGTAGTGTGGCGCATCTTTCCATTTTCCAGCTGCTTTTCGGGCTTTCCAGTCATCCGACCACAAATCGTATTCCACTACTTTTTTGCCATTTAACCAGTTCTCAACATGTGGATTTTTAACCACAATCCGTGTGGTGTTCCATTCATCAAGCGGTTTTACCTCAGCATTTACAGGTGGATTCATTCCGTAATTGGCTCCCGAAAGCTGCCAGTCTTCCAGTTTTTCGGGCCAACCTTTATCATCAATTAACTGGTATTCAGGGCCCGATTCATAAATTGCATCGGTCAATCCTTCCTGAACATGAATAAAAACGCCTGAATTACTTTGTGGAGCCACTTTCCATTCAAGATACAATTCAAAATTTTCGTATTGCTTTTTTGTGATAATGTCGCCCCCGTGATCAGATCCAACGCCCGAATTCTCTAAAATTCCATCAACAATTTTCCAGCCTGTCACCTCGCCCCCGTTAAAAGTTTTCCATTTATCCAGGGAACTTCCATCGAAAAGTATTTCCCAATCCCCGTCTTTTTTACCATTCTGCGATTTTTCTGTTTTATTCTGATTTGAACTGCATGCAACCAGTATAAAAAATACCACAAAGAATAACAAATGGTTTGTAAGTTTCATATCTTAATGATTTATTGATTATTAAAATGCCCAAAATTATAAAAACGAATTGCATTCAAGCAATGCAACTCCATTTTTTTAATTCAGATTTAATGATTTTACTCCATTTACATTAACTTTAATGACTTCAAAAAAATCCGGATTTGAAACTGAATAAAAGCATTATTGGAATGGTACATGTCGGGGCTCTGCCCGGCACTCCAAGAAATTCGATGAAAATCGATGCCATAATTTCTGAAGCGGTTCGTGAGTGTATAATTCTTTCTATGGCCAAAGTTGATGCAATTATTATTGAAAATATGCACGACAGGCCATACCTGAACCGTAACGCAGGTCCTGAAATTATAGCTGCGATGACAGCCATTGCCACCGAAATAAAAAAAGCTGTTTCGTTGCCTGTCGGAATTCAGATTTTAGCCGGGGCAAACAAAGCAGCACTGGCAGTTGCCTTGGCTACCCAGCTCGATTTTATCCGTGCCGAAGGTTTTGTTTTTGGCCACCTGGCCGATGAGGGCTGGATGAACAGCGATGCCGGCGAGTTGCTGCGATATAGAAAACAAATAGGAGCTGAACACATTCAGATTTTTACCGACATTAAAAAGAAACATTCATCACACGCAATTACAACCGATATTTCAATTGCCGAAACTGCCAGAGCAGCAGAGTTTTTCCTGAGCGACGGCGTGATTGTTACCGGCGCTGCCACCGGCGAAAAAGCCTCGATAGAAGAGGTAAAAGAAGTAAAACAGGCAGTAAAAATTCCTGTGATTATTGGCTCTGGAATCGACGCCGGTAATATTCATGAATACTGGAACTCAGCCGATGCTTTTATCGTGGGTTCGTCGCTGAAAGAAGATGGAAACTGGGAAAATCCGGTTGATCTTTCGCGTGTCAGAGATTTAATGTCAATAGTAAATCAGCTTAAATAATAAGCCAGATAATGTTAGCCTTGTTTGCCATATTATTCACATCATTTGTAGTTGCTTTTAGCGGCGCCATGATGCCCGGACCCTTGATGACTGCCACCATCAGCGAAAGCGCCATTCGCGGGCCGTGGGTGGGGCCCAAAATGATTGCCGGTCACGCCATGCTCGAGATCCTGTTGTTGGTTGCCCTCTTTTTTGGATTGGAACCACTTTTTAAAAAGGAGCTGTTTTTTATTATCGTTTCGCTGGTAGGCGGTGGTATTATGATCTGGATGTCTTACGGAATGATTCGTTCAATCCCGGAACTCGAAATCAGTGCCGGGACAGCTACTTCAAAAAGAACCAATTTGTACATGGCAGGAATACTGATGAGCCTGGCAAATCCATACTGGATTATCTGGTGGGCTACCATCGGACTGGGTTATGTTTTGATTTCGAAAGTACAGGGAATTACCGGGGTTATATTCTTTTTTGTCGGACACATTTTGGGTGACCTGGTTTGGTATTCTGCCATTTCGTTTGCTGTTGGAAAAGGCCGGCAGTTTTTCAGCAACCGTACTTACAAAATCCTTGTGGGAGCCTGTGCCGTTTTCCTTGTGGGTTTTGCTGTCTGGCTTGTGGTTACCGGGATTGGGAAGCTGTTCAATGCATAAATGCTAAAATGCGTGAATGCTTGAATTAGTTATCGGGTAATTGAGGAAATTGCTTAAGTGTGGATTTTAGCTGATGAATTGAAGAGGGTGCGGAGGTTTCTTCAGAATTCAATTGCGGTTAAAAACCCTGCCCGAAGTTCAGGCGGGCGCGACACCCTAATTTATTACAAGTTCCTTTTCAACATAATAACTACCCTGCCAAACGCGGCCATCCGATTTTTTCCATTCACCGGTTTTAATGGTTGCTCCGGGAAACGAAAAACTGCATTTTGTTTTTCCCGAAAACACACACGAAAATCCGC
>JBBIPU010000040.1:23868-27243 GCA_037442685.1 Draconibacterium sp.
CCGGGAAACGAAAAACTGCATTTTGTTTTTCCCGAAAACACACACGAAAATCCGCTTTGCTCAACAGTTCGTGTCATTTTCTGCCCGGGTTTTAGTTTGTAAAACCAGCTCTCTGAAAAAGTTTCAAAAGAAGTATAGTCCGACAAATCGGAGTAGCAATAGGTATTGCCACTAAAAAACCAGATTCCGTTGGTAATGTAATGAAACCGTGAAACACCCATTTTTTCGGGGTCGGGAATGTACAATGTTTTAGTGTCGAGGTTCGTAACTTCAAAAGTGTATTCCAGCGAACTCTGACTTTTCTTTTTTACCTGTGTCAGGTCAACTTTGATACCGTTACTCAGTAATCCTGCATCAATTAATGCTTTTTTGAAGTCATCCGATTTTATTTGTTCGTTTGGAAACTGGTACCCAAACTGGCTGAACTGAATAATATCGCGGGGGAAAAAGTAGTCGTCGCTGGGAGTTATTGCCGGTAGTTGCGGGAGAGAGGAAAGATATATCGGGAAAAATACCCCGGCAAAAAGCCTTTTGTCGCCCGAAACCACCACAAAATGGCGGCCCGAATATTTTTCTTTTTCCACCGGCTTGTTCAGGAAAAAGGTTTGCGATGACCAGTCGTATAATTCGATATCGCTGTTTTTTACCCATGGAACAGCTTCAAGTTTCAGTTTATCTAAGTCGAAATCTTTGTCGCGAATCTGCAGTTGGCCTTCTTTTACAATCCAGATACTGATTTCGCCGTCTCCACTTCTGCGATTCAGAATATAGTCATCACCACACGAAAACAGTAAAAAAGCGGCGAAAGCGATAAAAAGATTTTTCATAGCAGTCTGGTTTGTTCAGAAGATGAAATTAGCGGAAAAATGGTTGCGGGAGTATTGCGAATTTTTAATATGAATATCTATTCCCCTAAGAATTTGTTAAATCAATTTCAGCTTTGAATTGTTATTCTGGTATTGATATAAAAAAGGATACTTTTGTCAGGAATCAGATTTTCAGAGAGAAAGTATTGAGTATTGAGTATCAGGAATCAAGTACCAATATCCAGTATCCAGTATTCTGAATCGGGAATCAAGTATCAAGTATCAAAACAAAATAAAATGGCAAAAATTCAGAAAACATTATTGATGATCCTCGACGGATGGGGAATCGGCGACGGCTCGAAAGGCGACATTGTGGCTACGGCGCCAACACCTTTTATCGACTCGCTTTTTGAAAAATATCCGCACTCGAAACTGATGGCCTGCGGCGAAGATGTAGGTTTACCCGAAGGACAGATGGGGAACTCCGAAGTGGGGCACCTAACCATTGGCGCTGGCCGCATTTTGTACCAGGATATGGTAAAAATCACAAAAGCCATTCGCGACAAATCGCTTTGGAAAAACCCGCAGATTCTGAAAGCATTCAACTACGCCAAAGAGAACAACAAAAAGGTACACCTCATCGGGCTGATTGGCCCCGGCGGAGTGCACGCGCTGAGCACCCACATGGTGGCGCTTTGCCAGATTGCCACCGACATGGGCCTTGAAAAAGTATTCGTTCATGGGTTAACCGATGGTCGAGATACCGACCCGCGTTCTGGTTACGGGTTCCTCGAAACCGACCTCGAAGCGCTGAAACACACCAACGCCAAATTTGCTTCCATCATTGGCCGCTACTATGGAATGGACCGCGACAAAAACTACGACCGTTTGAAACTGGCGTACGATTTATATACAAAAGGGCACGGCGAAAAATCGACCGACCTTTTGGCAACCGTGCAGAAATCATACGATGCCGGTGTTACCGACGAATTTCTGAAACCCATTGTGATGGTGGATGAAAACGGGAAGCCGCTGGGTTTGATGGAAGAAAACGATGTGGTAATCTGTTTTAATTTCCGCACCGACCGTTTGCGCCAGACAACCATTGCCTTCACCCAGAAAGACCTGCCTGAATTTGGCATGCACAGAATGAATTTGCAGTGGTACACCATGACCAACTACAAATCTGATTTCAAAGGCATCAACGTGATTTTCGATAAGGAAAATGTAACAAATACAATGGGTCAGGTAGTTGCTGAAGCCGGTTTGAAACAAATCCGCATTGCAGAAACCGAAAAATATGCCCACGTTACCTTCTTTTTCAGCGGTGGCCGCGAAGAGGAGTTTGCAGGCGAATCGCGACTTTTGGTGCAGTCGCCCAAGGTGCCGACCTACGATTTACAGCCCGAAATGTCGGCCCCGGGAATCCGGGATGCCATTGTTCCGAAACTTCGTAACGGTGAAGCTGATTTTGTTTGCCTGAACTTTGCCAACGGCGACATGGTGGGGCACACCGGCGTTTACGAAGCGATTTACAAAGCTGTTATGGCTGTTGATGCCTGTGCAAAAGATGTTGTGGAAGCAGCGCTCGAAGGTGGTTTTAATGTGATGATTATTGCCGACCATGGAAATGCTGACAACGCCATTAACGAAGATGGCAGTGAAAATACAGCCCACTCGCTCAACCCGGTTCCGTGTATTTTTATTAGTGATAAAAAGGGAATCGAACTTCAAAACGGAATTCTGGCCGATGTAGCGCCAACCCTGCTGAATGTGATGGGCCTGAAAGTTCCCGCTGAAATGACAGGTAAAAACCTGATAAAATAAAAGCCTCTCCCCAACCCTCTCCAAAGGAGAGGGAGAAAGAAAAAACCGCAGAAAAATGAATTATTATAAAACCAAAAGCTGTCCTTTAGTCCCCCCTGTGGGGGGATTAGGGGGGCTTTGAGACGAAGGGGGGCTTTTTATGATTGAAATTGGCAGGACCATTCTTAGCCGTGATATATTTGAAGAACACTTTTTGTGCGATTTATTAAAATGCAAAGGGGCCTGTTGTATTGAAGGCGACTCGGGTGCGCCGTTAACCCAGGAAGAAGCTCAGATTATTGAGGCAGAATTTTCGGCCTACGCAGATTATTTACCCGGAAAACACAAACACGAAATTGAAAAACAAGGATTCTCAGTAATTGACAAAGATGGCGATCTGGTTACGCCGCTCGTCAATAACGGCCAGTGCGTTTATACTTTCACCGACGAAAATGGGATTCTGAAATGTGCCATCGAAAAATCATATTTCGAGGGAAAAACCACTTTCCGCAAACCGGTTTCGTGTCATCTTTTTCCCATCCGCATCACTGCATACAAACGTTTCGATGCGGTAAACTACCAGGAACTGGCCATTTGCAAGCCGGGGAAAGAATGCGGCCGTTCGGCGAAACTTCCGCTCTACAAATTTCTGAAAGAGCCGCTTATCCGCAAATACGGCGAAGAATGGTATGCCGAAGTTGAAATTGCCGCTGAATATTTCGAAAAAACCCGCTGACTTTTACCAGTTGAATTTCACATTGTA
>JBBIPU010000041.1:0-27158 GCA_037442685.1 Draconibacterium sp.
CCGAGTGGCACCACCGGTAGAGGGGAAGATGAAAGTTTTCCCCTTTTTTAAAAATCAAAATAAATCAAATATTTAAGTAGGTAAGAAAGGGGAGTACTTCTGATTAATAAAATAAGCACTTCTTTTCTTCACAATTCCATCAGATTTGATTTTCAATTAAATAAGCATTAATTTGCCCGGTGTTTAAATGTGAATATTATTGTAATAATACCTTGAGAATAAAATTGATAAACAGGTTGGTGCTGACGTTTAGCCTGGCAATCTGGTTTTCTGTGCCAGTAAACGGACAAGTTGCTTCTTCGCAATTTACCTTCGATATCTTTTCGCAGGAAGATGGTCTTCCGAACAACCAGATTCATTGCGTTTTTCAGGATTCGCGGGGATGGATGTGGATTGGGACAAGCCAGGGACTCAGCAGGTTCGATGGTTACTCGTTTGTAAATTATCTCCCTGATCCGAACGATAGCAACAGTTTAAACGGAAACCTCGTCCGGGTGATTAAAGAAGGGAGAAACGGAAATTTGCTGGTGGGTACTGAAAATGGTGGGCTTAATATTTTCGACAGGCAAAAACTCCGTTTCATGCATCCTTTACAAAATTATCCTGAATTCAGGTTAAAGGAAGTTTCAGTAAATGCAATACAAACCGATGAATCGGGCAATATCTGGATTGGAACTGATTTCAATATTTTTAAAATAGATACTTCAGGAAATGTTATCGATTTAAAACTGAAAATCAAAGATTCGGATTTGTATTTTACCGGGAATTATGTCAGAAATCTGCAGTTCGATAATTTGGGGAAACTCTGGATTGGAACAAATGATGGCGTATTCATTTACAACCCTGTTAATAACGAAATGGCAGAATTTAAACTTCCATACGATGAAAGTCAGAATAAGGAAATATGGGAAATTTATCTCGACGATGAAGGCCTGATCTGGATTGGCACTTATTCATCGGGAGTTTTTCTTGTTTATCCCGAAACAAAAAAAGCAGAGCCGGTAAGTCTGACCCCAAAAAGCAGAAGGTCTGAAACAGTCAGGTCGATTTCGAAGGGATTGTACGGCGAGTACTGGATTGGAACAAGGGGAGGATTATATACCTGGTCGAAAAGCAGGGGAGTGACAGGATTTTATCAGCATGATGAACGCAAACAAAGAAGCCTTTCGAATAATTCAATACTTTGCATTTTTCACGATAACAAAGGAGAAACATGGATAGGAACACGGGGCGGGTTAAATCTGCTGGCCAAAAGCAAACAGGTTTTTCACAATTTCACTTCGTTGCCGGGCGACAACCATCATTTAAACAGCAGCATTGTTTATGCTTTTTGGATCGATAAAAACAGGAATATCTGGATTGGAACGGAAGACGGAGGAATAAATATTTATGATCCTGAAACCGGGATATACAGGTATCTGATGAACGATGAAAAAAACAAAAATTCAATTTCGCAGAATTGTATCAAGGCTTTTCAGGAAGATGGACAAGGAAATTTGTGGATTGGTACTTTCCTTGGCGGGATCGATGTTATCGATTTGAAAACCGGTAAAATATCGCATTTTAAGCACAATTCTGAAATTCCGGGAACACTATCTGATAACAGAGTCTGGGATTTTTGTCGCGACAAAAACGGAGAAATGTGGATTGCAACCTCGAAGGGAGTCGATTTGTACGATAAGGAAACAAATTTATTTAACCATTTTTCTCAGATTTTTGGTGCAGAACAGGTTAACTGGATACAGTCCGACACAGAAGGGAACCTCTGGTTCGGCAGTACAAACGAAGTTATTGTTTTTAATCCCGAGGATAACTCAATAAAACGCTTTTCCGAACATTCTCGCTCGATGCTGCAGGATTCGGAAAACAGGATTTGGATAGCAACTTTGGACAAAGGAATAGCAATTTACAATGCCGGGAAAGGAGCGTTGAAATATTTCGGCGAATCGGAAGGATTGGCTAATAAACAGGCACTCTGTATTGAAGAAGATAATGAGAAAAACCTTTGGATCAGCACTACCAACGGACTTTCAAAATTTGATACCAGGAAGGAGATATTTCAGAATTTTACAAGCAAAGACGGATTAAGCAATAATCAGTTTTGCTACGGGGCATCTTTTAAATCTTCCACAGGGGAATTGTTTTTCGGATCGGTTTCTGGTTTTAACATGTTTAATCCGGATGAAATAGTAAACATGGATTACGACGTGCCTATTGTTTTCACCGATCTTAAAATTTTCAACAAATCGGTTCCCGTTAGTAACGATAAAAATTCTGTGTTGCAAAAAAGTATTTCCGAAACCGATCATTTGGTGCTGAATTTCACCGATAATGTGTTTACCCTTGAATTTGCAGCATTAAATTATGTAAACAGCGATAAAAACAAATACACGTATATTCTTGAAGGGTTTAACAGGGAATGGACTGAACCTGGCGTAACCCGTTCTGCTACTTATACTAACCTGAATCCGGGCGATTACCTGTTAAGGATAAAAAGGGTGATCCAGGGAACCGAAAACAACAGTAATGAACTTCAGCTAAAAATTACCATTCTCCCGCCATACTGGAAAACGAAATGGTTTTTATCGGTTATGCTGATTGCAATTATATTATTGATTTACATTCTTGTGCAGTTCATTCTGAACCGTGAGAAAATAAAACATCAACTGGTTCTCGAAAGGGTAAATGCAAGAAAACTGCACGAACTTGATATGATGAAATTAAAGTTCTTTACCAATATTTCTCACGAAATAAGGACACCTTTGACATTGATTTTAGGGCCGCTTAATAAATTGATAAACAATGAAATGCCAAAGGAGAAAGTAAATGAAAACCTTCAGTTGATGCAACGGAATGCAAAAAACCTGGATAAACTGATCAGCCAGCTGCTTGATTTCAGAAAACTGCAAACCGGCAATTTAAAGCTGAACCTTACCGAAGCTGACATCGTTGATTTTATCAGGAACATTGTTGATTCTTTTAATGATTTTGCTGTTGAAAAAGGGATTTCGTTAAAATTCAATACGTTAAAAAAACATCTCAATGCAGCATTCGATCCCGATAAAATCGAAAAGATTCTGAACAATCTCATTTCAAATGCTTTCAAATTTACGGCTCAAGGAGGATCGATTAATGTAAATCTTTCATTGATTTTCGATTCGGATGATAACGATTTCAGCGAATCGGGGAAAGAAAAACAATTTATCGAAATTATTGTGAAAGATACAGGCAGGGGTATTGCAGCAAACCATCTCAACAGGATTTTCCAGCGATTCTTTCAGTCCGACAGCGAGGACAGCAATTCTGGCGTTGGTATCGGACTGGCTCTGGTCAGGGAATTGGTGAATATTCACAAAGGGAATATTTTTGTGAACAGTAAACCTGGTAAAGGCACAAAATTTACAATCCGCATTCCATATTATTCCGAATTACACGAAAAACATCAGGAAAAAGAAACCATCGCAAGCGTGGCTGCATTAATTTCGACTGGTGATTTAAGTGATGATGAAAACGAAACGGCCGAAAAACTTGACGCGAAAATAATGCTGATTGTTGAAGATAATGCCGATGTAAGGCAATTCATAGCGAGTCATTTTAATTCAAATTATAAAATAACAGAGGCAAAAAATGGTCAGGAAGGCTGGAATATTGCATTGGAAATGATTCCGGATATTATTATCAGCGATGTGCTCATGCCTGAAATGGATGGATACGAACTATGTAAACTTATTAAAACCGATGAACGTACCTCGCACATTCCAGTACTTTTGTTAACAGCGCTTCATTCAAGGGAACACGAAATAAAAGGATTGACAACCGGCGCTGATGATTTCATCACAAAACCTTTCGATTTGTCGGTTTTAGAGGCAAAAGTCGAAAACATGCTCTCCATTCGTGAATCGCTGAGACAGAAATTTACAGGAACTGTTGTTCTTGAACCTAAAAATGTAGTGATCTCATCACCCGATGAACGTTTCCTTCAAAAAGCAATCGAAGTGGTTGAAAACAATATTTCTGAAAGCGACCTTGATATCGAGGCTTTTTCTTTAAAAGTTGGGGTCAGCCGTATGCAGTTGTATCGTAAATTGCATGCACTTACCGACATGACTGTAAAGGAATTTATCCGCCACATCAGGTTAAAAAGAGCTGCTCAGTTGCTTGTGCAGAATAAATTGAATGTTTCTGAAGTTGCATACGAAGTGGGTTTTAAAGATCTGTCTCATTTCAGAAAATGTTTTAAACGGGAATTTGGGATGAGCGCCTCAGATTTTATCAATAAAGAAAAACAGGTTCACGATAAATAAATCAATTTTTAATTCAAAGCATTTCTTTCTGAAAATCAGTGCATTATTCTGATTGTGATATTGATTCACAGAATGCGCTGAATAAAAGTCCCGCTTTCTGGGAAAAATTTACACATCAGGGAAGTTTCGCCATTTAAAATGGGAAAATTAGCTCTCCGGCTGTCTTAAATAACATCTAAATTGCAGGTGAGAAAAAATTACCGGACCAATGAAAAAAATGAACCTGAATCTCAGGCAGACCAATCACATAATCATTGTTTTAGTATTGGTGATTTTAATGACCTTAATATTCTTGCTAAGCATTGTTCTTTAAACTATTAAGACAGCAATAAAGTTTTTCGGGAAGTTTAAATAGTAGAAAACGAATAATTATAAAACTAATCAGACAGGTATGGCAAATTTAAAAAGAAAGACCAGTAATTCTTTATGGAATTTAATATTCCAAAAGATGGTTGTTCTTGTGGCCGCTCAGTTAATTTTCGGAATTGCTGCTTTTGCACAGATGCAAACGGCAAAAGGGAAAGTGACCGATTCAAAATCGGGAGAATCTCTTCCGGGCGTTAATGTGGTCGTTAAGGGAACAACAAAGGGTACAATAACTTTAATGGACGGAACTTATCAAATCGATGTTCCTTCAAAGGATGCAGTGCTGATATTTTCCTTTATTGGTTACCAACAACAGGAAGTGCCAGTTGGAGGAAAAACAGAAATTAATGTTGCACTGGTCACTGAAACTACCCAACTGGACGAGGTTGTTGCAGTTGGTTACGGTACAGCCCGAAGGAAAGATTTAACAGGCTCAGTCGCATCCATTTCGAGCGAAGAACTTAAAAAGGTTCCGGTGGCAAATATCGCTGACGCAATAAAGGGACGTCTGCCCGGAGTTAATGTTTTCAGCACCGATGGTTCACCCGATGCAGAAATCGTGATCCGCGTACGTGGCGGTGGTTCGGTAACCCAGGATAACTCGCCGTTATACGTGGTAGATGGATTTATTACGCCAAGCATAAAAGGAATTCCGCCAACCGATATTGCAAGCATCACAGTTCTGAAGGATGCTGCCGCTACTGCTATTTATGGCGCACAGGCTGCAAATGGGGTAATAATAGTTACAACAAAAAGTCCGGTTGCAGGGAAAGTTTCCGTCAGCTACAACGGATTTGTACAGTTTAAGACCCTTCCGCAGGAAAGAAAATATGATGTTCTCGATCCTTACGAATTTGTAATGATGCAGTATGAAAAAGCAAAATTGCGGTCGGATGCTGATCTTAGTAATTTTGAGAAATACTTCGGAAAATACGAAGATCTGGAATTGTATAAATATAAAAAACCAACCGACTGGCAGCAGGAATTATTCGGCGATCCGAAAATTTCTCAGTCGCACAACCTGAGTTTGAGCGGTGGTACCGAGAAAACCAAGGTTAGCCTGAGTTTGACAAATAACAATGATCAAGGAATAATGATGGGCAATGCTTATCGGCGTAATGTGCTTAATTTCAAGCTTAACCAGGAAATAACAAAAAACCTGAGTTTCGAGGGACAGGTGGGTATTAATGATACAAAAGTGGATGGTGCAGGTACTTCGGGAAGTTCACAGTTGAGAATTAAAAATGTAATTACAGCAAGACCTGTTAATGGTATTGCGGATGAGTTAAATATTGATCTGACAACAATCGACACTTCGGATGATTACCAGTCGTTTTTGCTGAGTCTGATAAATCCGGTTGAATTGGCTGAACAGGATTGGAGGCAAAGAAATACCCAAAATTATCTTTTACAGGGAGGATTGACATGGAAACCCATTGAAAATCTGACTTTGAAAACAACTATTTCAGGGAATCAGACTTACGACGAAAGGCTAAGATATTATGGGCCAAAAACAAGTCAGTCGCAACAGGAAGGAAACAGTCTGCCCCTGGGTACGGTTGATAATAGTAACACCCTCTCTTACAGATGGTTGAATACATTAAATTATGTATTTAAAAATATGGGCGATCACAAGCTCGATTTCATGTTGGGACAGGAGGTTTATTCTAACGGGGGAAAAGGAAATTCGGTCCGTGTTGAAAACTTCAGGTTATCAATGACTCCCGATGAAATGTTTGCAAATATGTCGTTGGGAACTGTTGAAAGTTATTCGAGTTATGAATCGACAGACCAAAACCGGCTTTCCTTTTTCGGGCGTGCAAATTATCAATACAGGGAAAAATACCTTGTTACCGGTACCATTCGAACTGATTCATCAAGTAAATTTTCAAAAGAAAACCGCGTTGGCGTTTTTCCTGCAATTGCATTAGGATGGAAAATAAATGAAGAAAGTTTTCTGGCAGGAGCTGATAAAATCAATGAATTGAAACTACGTTTTAGTTATGGAGCCACCGGTAACGACAGGATTCCTGCAAACTCCACCAAATTTCTGTTCAGCGCCGATACAAATAACGGGCCCGGAATGGGTACAAACAATTACAACGCGTATTATTCTCCAGAAGGCTCCACCCTTTATAATCCCGACATTGTTTGGGAAACCACAATTAACCGAAACCTGGGTGCAGACTTTATGTTTTTCGATGGCGGCATTAAAGGAAGTATCGACTTTTACAAGAATACAACAAAAAACCTTTTATTAGCTTCTGCAATTTCTCCGATCTCCGGTTTTAATACACAATGGAATAACATTGGAAGTACATCGAACAAAGGAATTGAAATGTTACTCGGTGTTTTGATCGTTAACAAGAAAGATTTCACGATAAGCGCCAATCTTAATTTTGGAATAAACAAAGCCAACATTGATGAACTGGATGGTACAAATGAACGTTTCTTCCAGTCGAACTGGGCCAGTACCGACCTGAAAGACCGCGACGACTATTACCTTGCAGTTGGCCGCACTACCGGTTTGATTTACGGTTATGTCAACGATGGAATGTACCGGGTGGATGATTTCACAGGATATAATTCAGCCACAAATACCTACACTTTAAAGCCTGGAATTCCGGACGATAAAAATACACTGGGTGTCAGCGACGTTCGGCCAGGATATATGAAACTGAAAGATATTTCGGGACCGGATGGAGTTCCGGATGGAATTATAAACAGCATGGACCGGAAAGTGATCGGAAGCGCACTTCCTGACGCAACAGGTGGTTTTGGGTTCGATGCAACTTTCAAAGGGTTCGATGCCTCAGTACTATTCAACTGGTCGGCGGGCAACGATATTTACAACACCGGCAAAATAGATTATAATCAGTTGTACAGAACTACATACGGAAATATGTTGAGTTCTCAAAGCATGGATAAACGTTTTACGTACATCGATGTTGACGGATCGATTACCGGTGTGGCAGGCGGAGTTGTAAAAGACCTGACACAGCTTGGTCAGTTGAATATAAATAAAGTGACCTGGAGCGGAAGTAATTCATTTGGTCAGGCTACAGCGGTAATCAGCGACTGGGCCGTTGAAGACGGATCGTATCTGCGTTTGAATACAGTAACTTTAGGTTATACACTTCCAAAACCGGTTAGTTCGCGCATTGGAATGTCGCAATTAAGGGTCTATGTATCAGGTTATAATTTGTGGTTATGGACAAACTATTCAGGATACGATCCTGAAGTAAGTACCACCAGAAGTGATGGTTATGCCGCTTTAACTCCGGGGCTCGACTATTCGTCGTACCCCAAAAGCAAATCGGTGACACTGGGTGTTAATATTACGTTTTAATGAAAAATATCAGCGATATGAAACTTAGACATTTAATATATACAACTGCGGTAATTTTATCGGTTACTGCCTGCCAGGACTTCCTTGATCCGAAGTCACTGTCCACCTTCGACTCAGAATATATTTTCTCCAATGCCGAAGATGCCCGTAAAGCTGTAAATGCAATGTATGTCCATTTCAGTCACGACGGTTTCCGGTCAAGGCTTTCGAATAACATGACCGGTAATACCGATATTGAACATGCAGGTGGTACCAGTGATGGTGCCCGGTATCAGATTTGGAGGCTCGATGCCCAGGAAAACAATGGCGACCTTGATTATGTCTGGACCATTGCTTACAAGGCAATACGAGATGCAAATATTGCTATTGAAGGAATTCTTGCCAGCGATGCTTTAAATTCGACTGATGCCGCCCTCTCAAAACAGATGTATCACTTACTCGGCGAGGCATATACAATGCGGGCGTACTGGTACAGCATGCTGACTTTTTACTTTGGCGATGTGCCTTTTTCCACACAGGCGCCTGCAGTCGGTGTCGAATTCAATCTTCCGAAAGAAAACAGAAATGTGATTCTTTCAACAGTAATTAAGGATATGATCGATATCGAGGAAAAAATGAGTTGGGCTGACGAAGTACAGTTTGGTATCGAGCAGATCAACAGGGAATATACTCTCGGGATGATTGCCAGGCTAGCCCTGCAAAGAGGAGGATGGTACCTGAAACCTGATTTGACAATGGCCCGTGAGAGCGATTACAAAGATTATTACAAAATTGCCCGCGATTATACAAAAAAACTGGTGACATTAAAAGACCGGGAACTACCGAAAGACTTCAAACAGGTGTTTATGAATGAATGTAAATTTATTGCGCCTGTCAACAGCGACATTCTGTTTGAAGTGCCATTTGCGATTGGAGAAGGCGATGTGGGCTGGAATATCGGTATCCGTGTCGATGCCGGAACCCATCCTTATGGAAGCGGTTCAAACTATATGGCAATGCCTCCCACTTATCTCTATTCATTTGATACACTTGATCTGCGGTTGCCGGTTACCTGCGGTTTATACATGATCAATACCGATTTTGTGCAGCAACTGGTAAGTTCTTCGAGCATGAATATTTCGCAGGGAAAATGGAGCCGTGCATTTCTTGACAACCCTCCCGGGCCTTCAACAAACAAAGGCACAGGAATTAACTGGCCAATGTTGCGTTATGCCGATGTTATTTTAATGTTTGCTGAAGCGGAAAACGAACTGAACGGCCCAACACCGGAAGCTCAGAACGCTTTAAAAAGGGTACGTTTTAGGGCATTCGACGAAACTGTATGGAATACAAAAGTTGATCAGTACGTTGCTGAAGTGTCAGGAAGCCAGGAAAAATTCTTCAATGCAATTGTTAATGAACGTGCCTGGGAATTTGGTGGCGAAATGATCAGAAAATATGAATTGATCCGCTGGAACCTTTATTACCAAAAGGTAAAAGAATCGGTTGATGGATGTAAAAAGATGGCTGATGAAGCATTTAACAGTACAGGTACGCTTCCTGATTATCTTTATACAAAACTCGATGAAAAAGGCGATCTTCAGATTTACAATTTGTTTGAGAAAAAATTGCTTCCTCCCGACGAAACCTGGACCCGTCAAACCTGGCTGATTGCCATGCACAGTGATACCAGCGCCGATGGTTATGCAGAATGGATAACCCGCGATTGGGACAATTATGTACATCCGGGCAATATCGGTGTCCCCGATGGTGTTGTACGTTACATTTTCCCAATACCGACCGTTGGTATTGACAACAGTAAAGGATTACTGAAGAACGATGGATACAATTTCGGATTTTAATTTCCATCATGATTAACGCTAAAAATTGATAATATGAATACAAAGAATATAAATTTCAAAGCTGGACTTGTCATTTTCTTTACTGCTTTAATCGCTTTGTGGGCTTGTAAAGAAGAGGAAATGAATTATCCGAGAACAAGGCTGTTCATGCCTGTTTTAAATGAAGACCTTTATTCGGAAGAGAATACGATAACAGTTAATATGGGTAATATGAAGGATGCTGAAAGTTATAAAATTGAAGTAAGCCGCGATTCATTTATTACTACAGATTATACATTTCAAAGCGATACAAATTACGTGGTTCTTAACAAAGAGACACTTGGAGAGGATTTACTCTGGTATACTGTTTATCAGATCAGGGCCACAGCAATTGCCGACTTGTCCGAATTTAACAGTCTGCCATCGTTGCTTGGAAGTGTCAGGACACAGAAATTTCCTTCAAATATGGGTACCCCGACTTATTTCGATGTTTTGGATACCCGGGCCAGGGTTTTCTGGACTAATTCGGGAGCGCCAATCACTAATGTCAAGGTTTTTGCCGGAGATGATCTGCGACTGGAAAATCCGCTATCGCAATTTGATGTTACCGATGAGGAAAGGCAGGCTGAGGAGAAAATTATCGGGGGGCTCACCGGAAGTACTAAATACCAGATCGCGATTTTCAGCGATAACAATGTTCGCGGATGGGAACAATACAATACCAGGCCGCCCCTTGTCAGCGGCGATAATGTGGTCGATCTGACAGGGATAGATACCGGGACGGTGAACCTGTCTGCTGTTCTTCCCGGGGTTGCGGATGGAAGCATCATTCTTCTCGAAGGGGGGAAAACTTATCTTGCAGGTGGTTATGCATTCGATAAATCAATAGAATTTATGGCTGGGTACAGCTTCACACCGGCTTTACCGGTTATTAACTGTGTGTCCAACTTCAATCTGGTAAGCGGCAGTAATGTAGGTTATGTTACATTTAAAGCCATAGAACTGACTTCGCCGGGAGTGGACGGTTTTAACGGAAGGTACGTGTTTAATACCAGTGTCAGTGCAAATATCGGTGAAATAAAATTCGAATCATGTAAAATTCATAGGCTCAGGGGGGTATTGCGCATGAAAGATGCAGGTCCTGGTGTACTCGATAAATATACAATTGAAAATTGTGTAATCGACAGTATTAAAGATTACGGAATTCTTACCGTTGATCGAAATGACTGGATTTGCAATAATATTCTGATTAAAAACACCACCATCTCGAAAGCTATAATGTTGTTTACCAGCAGGAATAACTCCAATACGGTGGTTATCGATGCATGTACCATTAATGAAGCCCCTGAAAAGGGCCGACAGATTTTCAGGTGGAGGGAAGCAGGACTGGACAATGTCACTGGAGGAATCAGCATTTTGAATACCATCTGGGGCCACGGTTGGAATACAACCGGTGAAACCGATTACCTGGTTGACGGATATGATGGCTTGGGAGCAACAAACTGGATCATAACCAATACTTATTCAACCGGCGATTTTGGGTATGTTGCAGGCAAAGAGCAGATTCCGGGTTTTCCAAACTTTAATTATTCAGGTACTGTGAATGATTTATGGACTGACCCTGCCAAATCAGTTTTCTTTTTTAAAGATACGGGTTTTGCCGGGAAGGGCAATTCTGGCGATCCACGCTGGAGATCGGGGATTTAATTAACATCTTTTTGAGAAAATCAGGACAGGAAATTTGTTTTTGTCTTACTATGAAATTTTAAATAAGCCCGGTAACCCTGTAAAGTGTCCCGGAGTCTTGTTTTTGGTGGTTTTCCGGTTCAGAAAATTAGAAGCTGAAATAAAATATTATGGTTCAAAAAATTAGTTTGACAATATTGATTGTTATAACCTCATTGTTTATTAGTGCCCAGAATCAGGCTTTTCCGGAGGCCGAAGGTGGCGGAAAATTTGTTACCGGCGGGCGCGGCGGAAAAGTGCTTTTTGTCGATAACCTGAACGACAACGGCCCGGGAAGTTTCAGAAAAGCGATTGAAACAGAAGGGCCGCGAATCGTTATGTTCAGGGTTTCAGGAAATATCAGGCTCGAAAAACCTATCTACATAAAACACAACGATATCACCATTGCCGGGCAAACTGCCCCGGGAGACGGAATTTGTCTTGAAAATTTCGGGATCAGGATGGAAGCCGATAATGTAATCATACGTTTTATCCGTTCGCGCCCGGGTGATTTGGCGGGTGAAGAAAACGATGCCATCACCGGGACAAGGCACAAAAACATAATTGTCGATCACTGCAGTTTTAGCTGGTCGAACGACGAAGTTGCTTCGTTCTACGACAACACTAACTTTACCATGCAGTGGTGCATTGTCAGCGAAAGCATGTACAAATCGTCGCATCACAAGGGCGACCACGGTTACGGCGGAATATGGGGCGGCAACAACGCTTCGTTTCATCACAACCTTTTGTCCGATCACACCAGCCGTAACCCGCGCTTCAACGGTTCGAGATATTTGCATGTTGCCGAAAACGAGAAAACCGATTTCCGCAACAATGTGGTTTACAACTGGGGATTCAACAGCGCTTACGGCGGAGAAGAGGGGTATTACAACATGGTGAACAATTACTACAAACCCGGGCCCGCGACACAGAAAAATGACCGTAAAAGAATTCTCGACCTGACGCAGGAATTTTATAATCCGGCCATCAATCCCGATTCAATGCGTGCCGGTTGGTTTTATATCGACGGGAATTTCATGGAAGGAAGTCCTGAAGTTACTGCCGATAATTGGGAAGACGGTGTCCAGGGTAAAGGCGTTGACGATGTAGCCAAAAAGCGTTCAAAACTCGATTCGCCGGTTGCTGTAACACAGCTTCCCACAACTGAAGCAAAAACCGCGTTCGAACAGGTACTCGCAAAAGCCGGTGCAAGCCTGGCTTCAGATGCGGTTGACCAAAGAATATTGCAGGAAGTAAAATCCGGAAAGGAAAAATTTGGCAAGTCGTTCAAGGGCGGTGGAAACGGCATTATCGATTCGCAAAGCGATGTGGGCGGCTGGCCCGAACTGAAATCTGTTCCGGCGCCGGTGGATACCGATAACGATGGAATGCCCGATAATTGGGAAAAGAAAAACGGTTTGAACCCGGGTGTGGCCGATGATAGCAAGTTTGATTTAAGCCGCGAATACACCAACATCGAAGTTTACATCAATTCGCTGGCTGAAAAGGCATTTCCAACATCGAGATAAATCAGAAAGTCAGATGAAGTTCAGATCATTAAAAATAATAACGGCAGTTTTTGCGGTTCTTTTGGTCTCGCCGGTTTCATTCAGCCAGAACAATTTTTCAAAAGTCTGGGTGGCCGATAACGGCGACGGAACCTATAAAAATCCCGTTCTTCATGCCGATTATTCCGATCCGGATGCTATTCGTGTAGGCAACGATTTTTACATGGTTGCTTCGTCGTTTAATTGTGTGCCTGGTCTGCCAATTCTTCATTCAAACGATCTGGTTAACTGGCAGCTGATCGGTCATGCTTTGTCTGAACTGCCGCCTTTCGATGTTTTTAATAAGCCGCAACACGGAAACGGAGTCTGGGCGCCCTGCATCCGTTTCCACAACAACGAATTCTACATTTATTACCCCGACCCCGATTACGGCATTTACTTAGTAAAAGCTGAAAATCCGGCTGGTCCGTGGTCGGTGCCGGTCTTGATAAAAGCCGGAAAAGGTTTGATCGATCCTTCGCCGCTTTGGGACGACGACGGGAAAGTTTACCTGACCTATGCTTTTGCCGGAAGCCGCGCGGGGATTAAAAGTGTCCTCGTGGTGGCTGAAATGAATAGCGAAGGAACCTCCATCACCGGAAACGAAGTAATGGTTTTCGACGGCCACAAGTCGCACCCGACCGTTGAAGGACCGAAATTTTACAAACGGAACGGTTATTATTACATTTTTGCGCCGGCTGGCGGTGTTACAAACGGTTGGCAACTGGCGCTGAGATCAAAAAATATTTATGGTCCGTACGAGGAAAAAATTGTGATGGCACAGGGAAATTCCCCGGTAAACGGGCCTCACCAGGGCGCGTGGGTAGATACGCCAGCAGGCGAAGACTGGTTTATTCATTTTCAGGATAAAGGAGCTTACGGACGGATTGTTCACCTGCAACCGATGGTTTGGAAAAACGGCTGGCCTGTGATTGGCGCCGATCCTGACAATGATGGAATTGGTGAACCGGTTCTCTCTTATAAAAAACCCAACGTCGGGAAAAATTATCCTTTGACAACACCGCCCGAAAGCGACGAATTTAATGCCAGTCAGTTGGAATTGCAATGGCAGTGGCACGCCAATCCCGAAACTGCGTGGGGATTTCCGTCGGGTAACCTTGGTTTTTACAGGCTGAATTGTATTCCTCGTCCCGAGAATGCTGCCGGTTTGTGGGAAGTGCCCAACCTTTTGCTGCAGAAATTTCCGGCTGAAGATTTTGTTGCCACCACCAAATTAAGCTTTATGCCCCGGTTAAATGGCGATGAGGTTGGTTTTGTAGTGATGGGAGAAGATTACCAGTACATTTCATTAAAAATGATAAATGAAAAATTAATAATCAGGGTGGTAAAATGTAAAATTGCCCGGACAGCAGCACAAGAAGAAGAACTGTTTTTGGCAGATTATGATGGCACTGGAATTTATTTCAGGATTGAAGTCAAAAAAGGAGCAGTTTGTACTTTCAGTTTTAGTGGCGACGGGAAGAATTTTAAAGAGGCCGGAACTGCGTTTGAAGCTAAACCCGGGCGCTGGATCGGGGCTAAAATCGGCTTTTTTGCCTTGCGCGACGGAATTACCAATGATGCCGGTACTGTGAATATCGACTGGTTCAGGATAGATAAGTTCAATGAGAAATGAAAAATTTAAAATGAAAAAAGTGCATATCCTGTTTTTGCTTTTCATTTTCATCTGGACGGAAAGTCATGGATTCGATTTTATTGTGGCCAAAGATGGCAGCGGCGATTTCAAAACCGTGCAGGAAGCTGTTAACGTGGTGCCTGATTTCAGAAAAAACCGGACCACAATATTTATCAAACCCGGCATTTACAAAGAAAAACTGGTGATTCCGGCTAACAAAACCAACATCCTGCTGATCGGGGAAAATCCGGAAACCACAAAAATCACTTTCGACGATTTTGCCCAAAAAAAGAACCGTTTTGGCGAAGAAATGGGAACTACCGGCTCTTCTTCGGTTTTTATTTTTGCCGAAGGTTTCACCGCTGAAAATATCACGTTTGAAAACAGTTCCGGCCCGGTTGGCCAGGCGGTTGCCGTGAGAATTGACGGCGATATGGTCGCCTTCAGAAACTGCCGTTTTCTGGGTTTTCAGGACACGCTGTATCCTCACGGTGAAAACAGTCGCCAGTACTATAAAAACTGTTACATCGAAGGGACTGTTGATTTTATATTTGGTTGGTCAACAGCAGTATTCGATGATTGTACGATTTTTTGCAAACAAAGCGGATATATAACTGCACCTTCTACCAATGAAAATAAAGCGTACGGATTTGTATTCCTGAATTGTAAAGTTACCGACAGTGCTCCGGAAGCCTCATTTTACCTGGGCCGTCCGTGGCGACCTTACGGAAAATCGGTTTTTGTGAACTGTGAATTGGGCAAACAGATAAAACCCGAAGGATGGCACAACTGGGGAAAAACAGAAAACGAAAAGACTGCCTTTTTTGGCGAATACAAAAACAGTGGCGATGGAGCTGAAACCTCAGGTCGCGTTAGCTGGTCGCACCAGCTATCCGACCAAGAAGCTGAAAATTATAAGCCAACAAATATTTTGGGAGAGTGGATCACCAATCCGGCTCTCTTTAAAAACTAAACTTGAAAAATCAAAAAAAATTGATGCGATGAGATTAAGAAATCTGATTATTTTGGTTGCCGCCCTGCTGGTCTCAGGTAATATGAGTGCGCAGAGAGTTTCTTCGGATGAACTGAAACCCGGTTTTAAAATGCCGGTGGTGCAGGAAACAAAAATCCCTGCCAATTCGGTTTCGATTACCGATTTTGGCGCTGTTGAAGGCGGGCAGGTGCTGAATACAAAAGCGTTTGCCGATGCCATTGAAGCAGTCGCCAGAAAAGGCGGCGGCAAAGTAATCATTCCTGCAGGCATCTGGCTTACCGGCCCGATTATCCTGAAAAGCAATCTCGAATTGTATGCTGAACAGGGTGCGCTCATTCTTTTCTCCACAAACAAAGACCTGTACCCGCTGATCGAAACAAGTTTTGAAGGATTGAACACGTGGCGTTGCCTGTCGCCGATTTATGCGAAAGATGTTGAAAATGTTGCATTTACCGGCAAGGGGATTTGGGACGGAAATGGCGATGCCTGGCGGTTTGTAAAAAAAAGCAAACTTACCGAAAGCCAGTGGAAAAAGCTGGTGGCTTCAGGCGGTGTTTTAAACGATAAAAAAAACGAGTGGTACCCATCGGAACAGTTTAAAAATGCCATGGTGAATACCGATCAGAATGTCCGCCTCGATATGAAAACCAAAGAGGAGTTTGAAACCATCCGCGATTTTCTGCGGCCGGTGATGGTAAAGTTTGAAAACTGCAAAAGGGTATTGCTGGATGGTCCCGTTTTTCAGAATTCTCCCGCCTGGTGCATTCATCCGCTGATGGTGGAAGATATGACGGTTAGAAATATTACCGTCCGAAATCCCTGGTATTCGCAGAATGGCGACGGGATTGATATTGAATCGTGCAAAAATGTGATTCTCGAAAGTTCAAATTTTGATGTGGGCGACGATGCAATCTGCATAAAATCAGGTAAAGACGAAGACGGGCGCCGTCGCGGGATTCCGTCAGAAAACCTGATCATCCGGAACAACATTGTTTACCACGGACACGGCGGTGTTACCATCGGCAGCGAAATGTCGGGCGGTGTGCGGAACATGTATGTTTCGAACTGCACTTTCATGGGAACCGATGTAGGACTGCGTTTTAAAAGTAATCGTGGCCGCGGCGGTGTGGTCGAGAATATTTTCATTACCGACATCCGGATGACCAACATTCCTACCCACGCCATTTCGTTCGATTTGTATTACGGGGGCCAGTCGGTTTCCGAAATGATTGAATCAGGTGGCGAACGTGCTCAGGCAAAAACCGAACCGGTTACTGAAGCAACCCCGCAGTTTAAAAATATCACCATCAAAAACATTACCTTGAATGGCGCGAATCAGGCAGTTTTCATGCAGGGTCTCCCCGAAATGAAGCTTCAGAATATTAACTTGTCGGATATGCTTTTGGAAGCCGACAGAGGTTTTTCGCTGGTGGATGTAAACAAGGTGCTGATGAGGAATATTCGGCTGAAAACAAAATCGGAAACTGCTTTCGATATATACAATTGTGAAAACCTTGATTTTGAGAACGTCAGTTTTAATGCAACTTCCGGTCAGGCAATCAAAATTAACGGAAATGATTGTAAAAACATTTCGTTCAGAAAAGCAGGGATTAAAAATTTAAAAGAACGTACAACTGTCGGGAAAGAAATACCCGCTGGTATCGTTCAGTTTTAAGCAAATGCAAAAATGAAGACAGGTGCTGTTTATCTTATTTCCCTGGTTATTTTGCTGACAGGTTTTAGCAGTGAAAAGGCAAAAATTTCGGTTTTTACCATCGGCGATTCAACAATGGCCAATAAAAAAGCAGAAGTTTATCCCGAAACCGGTTGGTGCCAGGTAGTAGGTGAACTGTTCGACACAACAAAAGTAACCATTCACAACCATGCGGTTAATGGCAGAAGCACCAAAAGTTTTATTGATGAAAGCCGCTGGCAAAATGTTCTCGACAGTTTGAAAAAGGGTGATTTTGTGTTCATCCAGTTTGGTCACAACGATGAAAAAATCCATGATTCCACTCGTTACACTGCACCATTCGGAACCTATTCTGCAAATCTTGAAAAGTTTGTTACGGAATCGCGAGAAAAAGGGGCGATTCCCATTCTTTTCACACCTGTTGCCCGCCGGAAATTTGACGAAAACAACCAGTTAACAGACACCCACGGAGAGTATCCGTTAGCGGTGAGACAAATAGCTGAAAAGCTAAATGTTCCGCTGATCGACCTTCAAAAACTGACCAAAACCTGGATCAGCAATCTGGGCGATGAACCTTCAAAAGCCATGTTTTTATGGACCTCACCCGATGAAAGGTTTCCCGAAGGAAGAAAAGACGACACCCATTTGTCAGTGGAAGGGGCAAAAAAAGTTGCCTGTCTGGCAATGGAAGACTGCAGAAAACAAAACCTTGAGTTAGCCAGATACCTGAAATAAATTAAATTATGAAACAACTTACACTTTTAACAACCTGTTTTTTTGCATTACTGTTATTTAAAATCAGTGTGGGGCAGAACAATCCGGTGAATGCCGATATGGTGGTGGCTGCCGATGGTTCGGGTGATTTTGAAACAGTCCAGGCTGCCATCGATGCAGCGCCTTCAAACAGCGACAGGCGCACAGTAATTTACATCAGACGCGGTTTGTACAACACCGAAAAACTGATTGTTCCGGCCAATAAAATTAACATCACACTTGTGGGTGAAAGCCGTGAAGAGACTGTGCTCAGTTATCATATTTACGATTGCAACGGAGGAAAATGCCCTGCGGAAGATGCTGCCAAATGGACCGGTGACAACATTGCAACTTCGGCAACTTTGACCATTCTGGGCAATGGTTTCAGAGCCGAAAACATGACCATTCAGAATACTGCCGGGCCGGTGGGACAGGCACAGGCAATCACTGTCAGGGCCGACAAATGTGTTTTTATCAGCGTGAATTTTTATGGCTACCAGGATACAATGTATTTCTGGAGCGACGCCAAACGAAGTTATTTTGAAGGCTGTCTGGTGGTTGGCCGCACCGATTATATTTACGGTTCGGGAACTGTTTTTTTCAACTCGTGCGAAATCCGAAGCTGGGGCGGTGGCTGGATTACAGCTCCCTCGACAGGATTGAACCAGCCTTACGGATTTGTTTTTAACGATTGTGAAATTACCTACGCAACTGGCAGTCCGCGGGGTGGGGACGATGGAAATCCTGTCAGGCTGGGGCGCCCGTGGCAGAACTATCCGAAAGTAACCTGGATGGGTTGCGACATTACCGAAATGATCCATCCGCAAGGCTGGGGCGACACCTGGAACATGACCTATGCCGCAACCAGTTCCGATTTGCATTTATTCGAATACAAAAATACAGGCCCCGGTGCCGATATGAGTCAGCGTGCTGCCTGGGTGGGACTCAGGGCGCTGACTGATTCCGAAGCTTTGAACTACACGGTACAAAAAGTTTTGGCCGGAACCGATGGCTGGGATCCCACCGCTGAATCTCCGTTAGTAACAAATTACAATTGGGTCGGCGGTAGTTCAGCTAACAACTGGCTCGATCCGCAAAACTGGAATCCTGCAGGTGTTCCGGCTACCGGAGAATCAGCAACTGTTGACGGTGATTTTACAGCCGTTGCAGCAGGCGACACATTTGCTGCCGACCTGAACCTGCTGAACGGAGCGAAACTTGAAATCACAGGTAACAGCACAGTCACTTATATTGACGTCTCAAATGCCAGCATTTGGTCTGCTGCCAATGTGAAATTGAATGGAAAAATCGCAACAAAAGACACACTTTTTATTTCTTCTGAAAACAACCTTTTATTGAATGCCAGTCTCTCAGGAATTCATCCGCTGGTAAGAAGCGGGAGCGGCAAACTGGTGTTGAACGCAAATAACAGTAATTTTCAGGGAATTGTGGTTTTAAATGAAGGTCTGACTGAAGCGCCGGTTGAAGGATCGCTTGGAAAAGGCAATGTGGAAGTAAAAAACGGGGCAACCCTGAAAATCGGCAACGACAATGCGTTTTATCCGAAATCGAAACTTTCGGTTGTTACCGGTTCGCAGTTGCAGCTTGAAGCCACTGTTACAACCAGCGAATTTTATATCGACGGGATAATGCAGAATGTCGGCGAATACAACGCGGTTACAAATCCCGGACTGATTTCGGGAACGGGAAAAGTGATTGTCGGCCGCCCCAAAATTTTTACTTTTCACCGGGGCGACAATGGCAACTGGGACAACCCGGCACATTTTGTTCCCGCTTTGCTTCCCGAAACTGGCGAAACGGTAATTGTGGAAGAGGAAATGGAAACCACAAGCACTATTTTTACAGCCGATATTGTTTTGCAGGGGGCCGGATCGCTGCGTTTACGCGGCAACCACACGGCTTCGGGAACAATCAGAATGAAACTGGGCACGAATTTCAAGTACAATACAAGTGGCACTGGAATGTCGATCACCGCACCGGTTCAGGTTGAAGGTGATGTTTACATGATCATGGAAAGTGGCAGTACAACCGGAAGCACGCTCACACTTGGCGGGCCTGTTTCGGGAAACGGGAAAATTACCGCGCTGAACAACGGAAAAGGAACCATCAACACCGGCAGGCTTTTGCTTGCTGCCGATAACAGCCCATTCAGCGGAACCTGGGACCTTACCAGATACAGCACAAAATATCCGACCACTGCCGGTTACATTTCAACCATCGAAGGAAATTGCGAAAATGCCTTCGGTAAAGGTGTCATCAATGTTTCGTTGGGAAACAAGGTAATTCTCAGTCATGTCAGAGCAGCTGGCGACTCGCTGGTTGTCAATCTTGCAGACCAGGCAAAAATAGTCCTGAATACCGATGTCAGCGTGAAGAAATTTGTACTCAACGGCGCACCAGTTGCAGCCGGGGAATATTCGGCTGTTACCAATCCTGAAATTTACGAAGGTGTAGGAAAACTTGTGGTTGCCGGATCTGATACAATTCCGGCAGAGAAAAAACTGCCCGCTTTCCCGGGCGCTGAAGGTTACGGAAAATATACAACTGGTGGCCGCGGCGGAAAGGTGATTTATGTGACCAACCTGAATGATGACAATAATCCGGGTTCGTTGCGGTATGCACTCAACCAGTCGGGACCCCGTATCATTCTGTTTAAAGTTTCGGGCACCATCCTGCTAAAATCGGAACTGAAAATCAGCAAAGGCGATGTTACTATTGCCGGACAAACTGCTCCTGGAGATGGAATTACATTGCGCGATTATCCGGTTTATGTTGAGGCCGATAATCTGATTATCAGGTTCATGCGTTTCAGAATGGGCGATAAACAGGCACAGGAAGATGATGCCCTGGGTGGAAGGTTTCATAAAAATATCATCATCGATCATTGTTCTGCAAGCTGGTCAACCGATGAATGTGTTTCGTTTTATGCCAACGAAAATTTTACATTGCAATGGACAATTATTTCCGAAAGCCTGCGGAATTCGGTACATGAAAAGGGAGCTCACGGTTATGGCGGAATCTGGGGCGGGAAATATGCCTCGTTTCATCACAACCTGCTGGCACACCACGACAGCCGAAACCCGCGATTGGGGGAACCCGCCAACGATGTTTACGCACTGACTGACCTCGTTGATTTAAGAAATAATATAATTTACAACTGGCAGGGAAACAGTTGTTATGGTGGCGAGGGAATGAACGTGAACATCGTAAATTGTTATTATAAACCTGGGCCGGCAACTACAAAGGTTGAACGTATTGTGGCCATCGATAAAAACAAGGTGGAAGGTTCGCCCATTTACGGAATCTGGGGCAAATTTTTTATCGACGGAAATGTGATGACAGGTTCGCAGCGGGCAACCAACGACAACTGGACTTACGGAGTTTACAACCAGTTTCACAGCAGCAATGGAACGGTAACCCAGGCTGAAAGAGATGCAATGCGGCTGGCAGCGCCTCACAACCCGGGAGAAATTACAACTCACACTGCTGAAAAAGCTTACGAAAAAATCCTTGAATTTGGCGGCGCCAGTTTAAAACGCGATGCTGTTGATGTGCGGATTCTCCACGATTTAAGCACGGGAACTGCAACTTATATGAACGGCGGTAACGGTAGTGTGAACGGGATTATCGACACACAGGATGCAGTTGGTGGCTGGCCTGTGCTTGAATCGTTAAATGCCCCGGCTGACAGCGATGAAGACGGAATGCCCGACGAATGGGAGTCGGCCAACAACCTGAATCCTTACGACGGAGGTGACGCACAGCTCAAATCGGTGGATGGGCTTTATCCGAATATCGAAGTGTATATCAATAGTTTGGTTACCAATATTGTGGAAGGCCAGAATGAAGATGGAATTTCAACCGCTGTGAAAGATTTCGGCATTGGTAAATCTACTGATGAAAATATAAAAATGTACTTTACCAACGGCGGCAACCAGCTGTTTGTTTCGCATTCAGGAGTGATTGAAAATATCAGGATTTACAGTGTTACCGGGCAGATGTTGCTGAACAAGGTGGCAAACCGGGAAGAAACCAGCCTCGATTCTTCGTTTCTGGACAGGGGAATTTACATTGTCACAATCAGGGATGAAAAAAACGGGGTGTTTTCGAAAAAAGTGGCAAAATTTTAATTCAATTAAAAATTTATCGATTTAAGAAAAGTAGAATGTCTAAAATCATTATCAGCCTTTTTTTGCTTCTTTTGATCGTGTCAGCAGGTTTTGCACAAAATGAAGGATTACCCGCGTTTCCGGGTGCGGAAGGCAGTGGCAAATACACGACAGGTGGGAGAGGGGGAAAAGTGATTTATGTTACCAATCTGTCAGACGACAACAGTGCCGGAAGTTTAAGATACGCCATCAACCAGTCGGGGCCGCGAATTATCATGTTCAGGATTTCAGGGACGATCAGGCTGCTCAGCAAACTGAATATTTCGAAACCTGATGTTACCATTGCCGGACAAACCGCTCCTGGCGAAGGAATAACGCTGCGTGATTACCCGGTGGTGGTGAACACCAACAATGTGATTATCCGGTTTATGCGGTTCCGGATGGGAGATGTGACAGCTCAGCAGGATGATGCGCTGGGAGGCAGACGGTTCAAAAATATCATGATCGACCATTGTTCCATGAGCTGGTCAACTGATGAGTGTGCCTCGTTTTACGATAACGAGCTTTTTACCTTGCAATGGAGCATCCTTTCCGAAAGTCTGCGGAATTCAGTACACGAGAAAGGAAAACACGGCTACGGCGGAATCTGGGGTGGGAAAGGTGTTTCGTATCACCACAACCTGCTGGCAGATCACGACAGCCGGAACCCGCGCTTTTGCGGAAGCCGCTATTCCAATAAACCTGCTGACGAACTTGTGGATTTCAGGAACAACGTGATTTTCAACTGGGGCGCCAACAGCGCGTACGGGGGTGAAGGTGGCAGTTACAACATGGTGAATAACTACTACAAAGCCGGTCCGGCCACCGGAAAAGTGAGCCGTATTGTCGAACCTTACGCCGACGACGGGGCTAACAGTCAGCCTGCCGGAACTTACGGTAAATTCTATATTACAGGGAATTACATGACCAAAAGCGCTGCAGTTAACAACGATAACTGGCTCGGAGTGGACCTGAATTCCACATTTTCGACCTACGCACCGGGAGTGACAAAAAACAATTTAAAATCGGAAACCGAATTCACATTTGCGCCAATTACGATGCACACTGCCGAAAAAGCTTACGAAAAAATTCTGGATTACGTTGGGGCGAGTTTAAAACGCGATTCTGTGGATTTGCGCATTATTCACGATGTTACAACTGGTACTGTAACATACAACGATGGCGGAAATGGAAGTAAAAACGGATTGATCGACACCCAGTCGGCGGTTGGTGGCTGGCCGGTACTGCAATCGACAGATGCACCTGCTGACACGGACGGTGACGGAATGCCAGATGAATGGGAAAAAGCTAACAACCTAAATCCCGAAAACAGTGGCGATGCACAGTTAAAATCCGTTGACGGTGTTTATCCGAACATAGAAGTTTACCTGAACAGCCTGGTACAGCCGATTGTTGAAGAGCAACTCAAAGATGGAATAGCGACCAGTGCAAATGCAGTTCCGGCTAATAAACAGTTGCCGAAAGTTTACTGGAACAATTCATCGAAAGAGCTGATTATAAACCATTCGGAAGAACTCAGGAGGATTTACATTTATTCTGTTTCAGGTGCGTTGATTTTCGAAGAGAACCTGTACGAACCGAATGTCAGGCAGCCAATTCATAATCTTAAGAAAGGAATTTTTATTGTAAAAATAACGGACTGCAAAAATCGGGTTTTCGCTGAAAAAATACTGAATTTTTAACCGGTTCCGGATTAAAGATTTCACTCCAAAAAGGAAAGGGTTGCCAAACTTTCCGGCAACCCTTTCTTTTTTAAATTTCCTGTTAACTATCTTTTAATTAACTTTTTAGAGAAAATATTTTCATTCATCGAACGGATCAGGTACATTCCGGTAGCAAGGTCGCTGACATCGATATAATCATATTTCGACTGGATAATTTTCGATTTCAGAAGGCTGCCGGCCAGGCTGTAAATACCAACATTTACCTGTTTGTATGCATCGATATATACCCTGTTTGTTGCCGGATTCGGGTAAATATTCACATCCGGTTCTTTTAACTCAACCTGGTTAATAGCGGTTGTAAGTGGTTCGGCTTTGATATAATAAATATTTACACCGCTGTTTGGCGAATAAATAAAGATTTTGCCTGCATCACCTTTGTAATCGTAAACACCCTGAGTAAGTGAAGCTCCCATAGCCGGGAACTGAGCAAATATAGAATCTTTATTGTTGGCAGCAAGATTAAGCGTGCGGTCCGCTGAACTTGACGATGACATGGCTGCAATTGTAATTCTGGTGTTGCCAGTAACTTCAAATTCGAGCACACGTTTTACAGGCAGTCCGTTTGCATCGAAACCACCGCTGCCACCTGTTTTCATACGGTGTGTAAAACTCATATCTCCCAATACTTTTTCGCTTGCATCAACTACAACAGTAGCATCGCTTACTGCATAAATTGTCAGTCCTTCAACTGTTTGAGTTGCCTGAATAGTTCCAAGAGCGTTAAATGAAGGAGAACTCATGTTCCATTCTCTGGCTTCAACCACTGTTTTCGATGCCCAGCGAGGGTCGCCGGCAACACCGTTTCCGGCAAAATTTTCATCAATAAAATGGAAATCGCCTGCAGCCGGGTCAACCCAAAGATCGACCGATGCAGTGTCAATGGCAACTGCAAGCAATGCTTTTATTGTATCTTTTCCAGTCTGAAACTGAAGGTCGTTTGTGGCATAGCTGCCTTCCACTTTCCATTCGGTTGCGGCTAAACCGTCAAAACCATCGTAAGCTGTGCTGCCGGTATTGGTTTCGTCCCAACCTGGCCCCCAAATTGTATTTTTAATTGTAATTCCTTCTGTTACATTGTCCTGACCTGCTTCTCTCCAGCGGAACAAGCGTTGTGCGGCAGCCGGAATTTCATTGACCGTGCAATTCTCAATAACAACACTGTTGCTATTGTTTTTATTGGTGATAAACGCACGAATTTTGTATAAAGTCGAATTCTTAATAATGATGTTGTTGCATATCCAGTTGTTCATGTCAACGGTAAGAATACCGTAGTCCCTGATACTGTCTATAACACAGTCCTTTATTATGTAATTTTCAACTGAACCCGGACCGTTGTCTTTCATACGGAAAACACCCCGTAAACTGTGAATATAACAGGATTCGAATTTAAAATCCCCAATTGTAGCAGCTACATTTGAGTTAATTACGTATCTGTTGTTATAACTATCGCCCGCTCCGGTTATTTCAATACCTTTAAATATCAAAGAATCTATCATTGCATCGGCGGCAAAATTACAATCGACAGAATTTAGCAATATTGGCATCATTTCGTTTGACGGATCGCTGCTTTGTATTGTAACCGATTTGTCAAAAGCATAGCCACCGTTATAAACTCTGCCTGGTTCGAGCAACACTGTCGCCCCTGCCGGAATATCGGGCAAAGTATCCGTTAGAATACTGGTTTTATCAATTCCGGTCAGATCGATAACATCCTGCCCGCTGGCATACCCGAAGAGCATTATTGAACAGGCAAGAATAAATACTTTAGAAGTAAAATTTTTCATACGCATTTTGTTTTAATATTTAAAATTCAGAATTTGATTTATTCAATTTTATTAGTCTTAAAATTACAAATAATTGATTTTGGTTAGGTTAAATAAATGGTTGGCAATCGTATCAAAAAGCGGGAATATTTTCCCTTTTTTCAGAGAAAAATGAATTGAGTTCTATTTTTCAAAAACTTTGTCAAGAAATTTGACCACCAGAGGCCAGGTTTCATCAAACCATGGATGAAAAAGCCAGAAAGGGTGAGGTGTATTTTCAATGGTGTAAACATCGTTGTAAATGTTGTTCTTTTTCAGGATTTCGGTCCAGGCATCGCGGCCTGCATGAAAACGGGGCAGAGCGCTGTTAATGAACAGGGTGGGCGGAGTGTTCTTGTCAGCGTAAAACAGGGGTGAAGCTTCGCGCCAGATTTCCGGATTCTGTTTGTATGTAAATCCAAGCCAGCGCGTTCCTGCTGATGGTTTTGCCGGATCGTTATCTTTCCCGCTTTCGGCTGCATCAGTAAAATCAACAATTCCATCGATATTGACAATCGCCTGAACTTTATCCGAAGCTTTTTCATTCAAAGGATGAGAGGGAAACTTCGGATGATCGGGCGTAACTCCCAGAAAGCAAGCCATTGTAGCTCCTGATGAACAGCCCAAAGTTGCAATTTTCGATGTATCAATCCCATAAACGGCAGCATTGATTTTTATCCATTTAACCAGTGTTTTTAAATCGATGAGCCCGGCCGGGTATTTTGCTTCGGGAGAAAGCCTGTATTCGGCTGCCACAGCAAAGTATCCATTCTCTGCTAATTTCTGCGCTATCGGAACCTGCTGCGATTTATTCCCCGAAGCCCATCCACCACCGTGAATCAGGATAACTGCCGGAATTTTCTTCTTTGATTTTTTCTGCGGGAAAAATAAGTCGGCATGAAGTTCGCGCTGGCTCAGCTTATAATAAATCACATTTCTTTCTTCCCTGATTTTCTTATCCCTGAATTCTTTTACAGGGGTGGCATCCGGAAAATCCTTCCTGATTTTTTGCCACGAACTCCAGACTGTAAATGTGGTGTCGCGTGGAAAATCCACATTTGTTTTTTGTGAAAAGCCGGCAAAAGGCAAGGTCAGAAAAAGTGCAAATAACAATCTCATTTTCAGGTATTCCGATATTTCATTTTTCCAGAAAACCGGTAAACTTTTTCATGGTATTGATTTCAGGTTCACGGGCACAGGCCGATGATATCCAGGTTGTTAACTGCTTTGCGGGTTTGCTGATTAAGACAAACTG